>CAVUMJ010000300.1:0-9449 GCA_963741375.1 uncultured Pseudomonadota bacterium | reverse complement strand
GGCAGAACCGGAGGAGTCAATTGTCAAATTGTTAGCAGCCATATTGATATGCGTATCAGCTCCGGCATTAGCTGTCCAGATTGGCGTGCTAATATTTAAATCGCCGGATAGCGCAATAGTGCTTTCGCCACTATCAATCAAACTACTGTCGGCTGTTAAATTCACCTGTTTAAAGCCACTCAGATTATAGCTGCCGGAGTTTAAATAAATATTATCGGCGTGTAAGACCAGATTACCATTACCGGAGCCGGATAACCCCGCGCCGGCGTTGTTAGTATTTTGTAATGTAATATTACTAGCATGGATGGTGGCGGTCAGGTCTTTGGCGTATTCGCCAACAATACCACCGGCATTAATGCTCAGATTAACAAGTTGCAAATTGATGGCGCTGGCAATATCCACCGTGGAATAACTATTCAGAGTAAGGTTAGCAACATTCAGGTTATTCAGAGTGGTTTCGGACAGTTGAAATCCGGAGTTGGCATTGGCTGTGCCGCCAAGCGTGATCAGATTGCCGCTCAGAGTCAGCTGTCCCTGATTCATAATGATATTGCCCTGGATGCTGCCGGTGTCGCTGGTATCGATCAGCATGGAGCCGGAACTCTGCAAAGTAGCGCCGGTTTCGATATCCAGACTGCTGTTTAAACCATTCAGGCTGCTGCGCACCACGCTGGCTTGTTCAGCGGCGGATACCCGCAATAAAACGCCATCCGCATAGCTTTTGCCGGAGTCGGTAATATTCAGCACAGTGTCGGTATGGCTCAAAGTTCCGGTCGTATAAATGTTTGCACCGGTATTAACGGTAACATTGTCTATAGCCGCCAAAATGATTTCCGGAGCGTACAACTGCACATTAGCCGCTACTTCGACATTATCCGCGGTGACTGTTAAATTAGCGCCGCTGCTGTTCCTGCTGCGATAACCTCCGATTAAAATGCTATCCACGCCAAGCTTGTTTAATTGATCTGCATAAACCAGCAAGGTATTGGGCGCTAAAGTCGCGGGGGCCTGATTAACTACATCAAAATTATTGCCGCTGATGTCCAATTGCCCGCCCAGACCGCCTGCGCTGGCGCTGGCATAGATTTCCCCTGTCAAAGTCAACGCGGTTTGGGCTTGCAGGCTGAGATCACCGGCATCCTGCGGTTGCGACGCCACAGTTCCGCCGGCGGCATTGGCGGCGAAGAACTGGCTGGCATAGGATAATTGATAAGGTGAATAACTTAGGGCAACATTACCTGATTGAACTTCAAATCCGGACGAAGTGCTGGAGGACACGTTACTGCCGGCAATTTGCAGATATCCGGAAACCATATCGATACCGTTAGTCAGCGTAGTGGCGGTTCCGGCGGGTAAATTGTTAGTGTTTGCAACCGGGGTGATCAGATAGGCTCCGGGTAAAAACGCATAATAGGATGGCAGCAACACATAATTACCGGCGGCCAGACCATCCGCGCCGGCGCTTAAATGGATATCCTCGCCAAGACCTGAGCCGCTGGAGTTTTGTAGGTAATCGTAAGGGGCGAATCCGGATTGAAACCCAGGCAGCACCACGTAATTTTGCTGATAGCCGGCGCTGAGATAATCGATGCTGCCGCCGGGAGCAGGAAGCAGTTCATAAGCCTGCAAATCACCGCCGCCGTTCAAGTTGACTTCGGAACCGGGCAGCAGCTGGATATTCGGTGCAGTCAAAGTAATGGACTTTTGCGGTGCGCCGCTTAAAATATTGGCGTCATTGCCGATAGGGTATGACCAGTATGCGCCGCTACCCAATGTTACACCGAAAGGAATCACAATTTTGTCCAGATCGCTGACTGTGGTCAGACTGCCTTTTTCCAGTTCTAAAGCGGTAGTGGCAGTCAGATTTATCACCCCGAAAGGCGCGGCCAGATTGCCGTAACTATCAATAGTCGGCGCTGCAATGCTGATTTCGCCACCTGCTGACAATGGCGTAAAGGCAGGGGCATCGGCAGGTAAAATTTTAATCAAACCATCCGGGCTTAAGCTTTGATTGATGCTGATGCTAAACTGGCTTAAAGTGCTGGGGAAGATTTCTCTGGCGCTTAAATCCAGTTCTCCGGTTAGACTCAGGCTGCCAATTAACGATTCAATTCCGCTGGCTGGGATCTGTGCCGGTACAACGCCTACCAGGTCGATATTTCCAGTGCTGATAAGGCTGGTCTTGGCAAAGCCGCTTATCAGGGAGGCGCCTTGCAGTTCAATATTTTGGGCGGTGACAGAGAAGATTGCCGGAGTGACATGATTGTAATAAGCGGTGTCAGGATTACTTAAACTGCCTAATGCGGTTTGATTCTGGCTTGATCCCAGGCTGAACATGTCGGCAGTTAATGTCACTTTGCCGGTGTCGCCGCTACTAAGCCATTCATGGCTAATCAATGGCGTATCCAATGTTAAACTGAGCGGCATATTCAGCGTAATATCGCCGTCAAATATGATCGAGCCTGTTGATGGTTGCAAGGAACTGAGATTTTCGACCAGTGTCGCCAGTTTCAAACTACCAAAACCGCCTTGAGCGATCTGATAGGTAGAGATATAAGCCTGACCATTCAGGTTGCCGGGAATAACGCCGCTGTCAATCTCCGCCGAACTCAGATTGGTGACAGCTTGGCTGCTGACGTTAATAATTCTGCTGGAGGTTGGGAAGCCGCCACCGGAATAAACCGGCTCATTGCGGTTTTCCGCATCCAGAACAAGGTTTAAACTGCCTCCCGCAGCTGCAGAACCGTTACCGGCAGCAGTTTGCCCAAAACCGGCCTGAGCCTGAAAACTGCCTTGCAGGTCCAAGCCTTCTGCCGCTGTAAGATTGACAGCGCCGGCGCTTGAAGCAATATTTTCTAAAACCAGACCATGGGAATTGGCGATATCCAGCATGGCGTTCGTGCCTGACACATTGATGGTGCTTGAGCTGTCGGTGACAATATAACCGCGATTAGCCGTCAGGCTAATAGTGCCGCCGGACAATACGTTACCCAGGGATAAATTGGCGGTATTGGGAGTCATCACCGTCGTTCCCGCTGCATCCAGGATTGCGGAAGACTCCAGGAAAATCCCTTGATTGGGGGAGTAGCCATATTGGAGACCCAGAACATCCTGACTGCCGTCCAAAGTCATATTGATGCTGCCGGACGGCGTGTCGATGGCGCCGTCTATGAAGATATTGGCATCGGAATTCAGGCTGACTGTGGCGCTAGGGTCGGTACTGATCTGGGCGTTTTTATTTATAATGATGGCATCGTCAGCGTTGTATCCGCCTATGCTGCCGCTTTGCGCCAGATTAAGCGTTAAATTCACCGGATTGCGCAAACTTTCCAAATTGACGTAAACATTGCTCAGATTATTTAGATAGGCGCCGGTGTAAGCCTGATAAGCTGCTTCAGTCAGTTGCCAATTGCTTTGTTGCAGCACAATATCGGTATTGGCGGCGACTGTTAAATCGCCGGAATTGGCAGTTAATTTATAATTGCTAAAACCGCCTGATTCCAATAAACCGGCGGCAATGTTCAAAGTGGAAGAGTAATCAGCCGGATTGGCGATAGTCTTTTCGATAAAGAGACTGTTGGCTACAATGGACAGCACGCCGCCTTCCGTTAACGAATAGGAAGATAAATTAGCATTCAGTTCAAATGCAGTTGGGGTATTATTGCCCACCGTGCTTAAACTGATATTGCCGCCATTGCCGCCGCTTATGGCTCGGCTTTGTTGCAGCCAGGCGCCACCGTTGGCGGCTAAAACCGCACCTTTATCCAAAAGCAAGTCGCCGCCGGAGGATAAACTGATATTACCGCCATTGATGTCCAGCGCCGTATAGCCTTGCCCATTTAAAAATGCCAGAGGATCGTTAATCCACACCCCGCTGGTATTGATGAAACTGCCGGCAGCCATATGAATTTCGCCGTTATAACTTTGAGCGCCGAAACTTCCGGTGCTGGATGAAAAGGATACCGTGCCGTTTGGCGCAGTAATGCCGCCCAAGATATCAACCGTACCGGCCTGTTGAACAATTAAACTGCCGAATTCCGGTATAATTAGATTGGTGTTTTGGCTGACAGTGATATTACCGGCTACATTCAGTGTGAGATTGTTTAAGCCATTGCTGAATAAGGCGTTACTTAAATACATAGGTGTTTGAAACCCGCCGGGGGCAGGCAGGCTGGTATAGGTTTGCTGATTTTGAAAAATCACATCCTGCTGAGATAAACCTGTCCAGGCGGTATCAATGCTTAAATTACCGCCGTTAGCCAGGCTGGATTCGTAGCGCTGGTATTCGCCATTGACGGTTGTCGCAGAAATATTGCCGTCTAATATCACATCCCGGCTAATAATATTAACGCTGCCGGCATTCATGCCTTGCAGATATCCGCTTAAATACTCGCTGACGTTAAAAATGCTTTGATAGCTTAAATTTTGGCTGGCGTTGCCCATGCTGTACAAGTTGCCGCCGGAGCTTAGCTCGGTGGCTTGCACGGCGCCGGCCAGATAATCCAGATAGCCTCCGGAAATATTGATATTGGCGCCTTTTTCAATAATCACATCACCGGAGGAAACCAGATTGACTGTGCCGGCATTGGCATTGCGGTATTCAACCGAGTACTGCAAACCGGCTTCCGCCCCGGAAATGTCGGCCAGACCGGTGCCGATGCGAGTGTCGACATAGACGTTCTGCCCATACAATATGCCGTGCTGCTGAGTAGGGTCATTGCGCAATTCATAACTGTACAGGTTTAAACTGATGACATTACTGGACATCGGCATCACCACATTCTGCACTCCGGAAACATCAATGCTGCTGCCGGTTTCCAATAAAATGCGATTAATGTCATTACTACTTGTGGTTAGAGTGGCGCTTTGAGATTCAGAAAAGTTTTGATTGCTTTTGGTTAGCGCCTGATCGGCCAACAGATTGACGATACCGCCATGGGCGGTAATGTTCGAGCCGCTTTGCATGTCAATATAGCCACCTTCCACATCCACTATGGATTGCGGTTGAGTAGCGGCGGCAGTAGCGGTTCCGCCGGAATCGTCCAAGGTCACGGTAGTGGAACTGTTCGTCCCCAAGGTTACAGTGGCCTGGGCGCCCAGGCCGTCGCCTTCATCACCGCTTCGGCTGGTGGATAGCGGTTCAAGCAAATAACCACCGTTAAGGGTCTGGATAAGACTAGCGCCTTCCTGAGCCAGGAGCCGGACGCTGCCATTCAGCGCCACCGAGGTGCTGGCTGAAACGATGCCTTGCTGGGAAACCGCAAACCCCATCATAGTGGTGTTGCCGCGTTCGGTGAGGATAGTACCCAGGTTTTTAACATCACCGCCGGTTTTAACGGCCACCAGTAGCCCCCGTAAATTAGGGTTAGAAGATTCTTGCAAATAAACTTGATCCGTGGCGGCCACCAGAATTACCTGCCCATCCGGGGCGGTAATTGTGCCGTCATTTTCAACCTGCGGCGCGGCCAGAATTACCCGGCCAGAGTCGGCGGCGTGGATCTGCGCGCCTTTTTCCACCAGAATGCTGATTTTTTCCGTGCCGTTGCCGGTGTTGAGATAAACCTGGCCAGTACCGGCAAAGGCGGCTACCGGCGTACTGTTTGTAGCATTCTGATTCAGAGTGGCGATGCCTTGCTGAAATACCGAGTCGGTAATACTCAGAGTGGTCGCCACCAATGTATTGAGATTGACCGAAGCGTTTGGCCCGAACACAAAGCCATTGTTGTTGACCAGAAAAACCTGGCCGTTAGCCGTCAGATTGCCGAAAATCTGGCTGGCGTCCAGTTGATGAATATCGTTCAAAGCTACCGAGCTACTGCCCGGCTGCACAAATTGTACGGTATTGCCCGCGGCTATATTAAAGCTGTTCCAGTCAAGAATCACATTATTAGTGGTCTGATCTATGGTCAATTTATGCCCGTCGCTACTATAGATAGCCGAGGCGCTGCCGACATCGACGCCGGGATGCAGGGCAGGGCTGGTTAAGTCCGGGATGGTATGATTGGATTCAATCGGATTGGGCGATACCGGTAAGCCGTAGTTCTCGGCAAGCGCAGGATTGCAAAAAACCAGAATGCCGCCGGTCAGCAATTGAACAAATAGAAGCAAAAACCGCGTCTGCCGATGCTTTGTGGCAATGCCGGGTCGAGCTATTTTTTGGCGAGATAAAATTTCCATATTGCTGAATCGGCTTTATCATGATTAACTCGTTATATAACACTAGTAATTTCGCAATGCAACTATTTATCGGTCAAAAACATATACTTATCTGTTTCAATGATAAGAATGTGTTGATTTGTCAACATAAACTCCATGGTATTTATAATAAGGCATATGGTATATCTACCAATTGCTTTATTGTTTCACAATAAGAAACAATAAATTATCAAGATTTCGTTATAAATTATTTGACCTAACGCACGGTTTTTCATAAGATCATGCTCGTCCCAATATATCGCTGCAGAGTTTTGTTTGTATGTAATGGTCCGGAAAGATCATTGCCGATTTGGTTAGCGGGGTGCAGACAATAGAGGGGACTGGGTTTTACATTTTTTAAATTGACAGGGTTAGCCCTAAATAGAGGTGAATAATGAATATGACTAAAATGGCCGGTTTTAAGAAACTGGCGCTAAGCATTATGCTGTTATGCGGAGTTAGCACTGCTTCCGCTCAGACTGTCTATACCGATATCGGCCTGCCTTCAGCTGGTAGTACCGATTTAATCTTATCAGTTTGGGATCCAACTTCGCAAACTTCCATGGCAATTGATTTGGGTGAAAACATATCTCAATTCGCTACCGACGCCAGCGGCACAATTACCTATAATCTGGATAGCACTTTTCAAAGTTGGGTGAATACCGCTAGCAATGGTAATACCGCAAATGGTCCGCTTGGAGCTGCCGGCGATAATCTGGTTTTTAATCTCGCGGCATCAACCACGGCCTCGAACGGACATAGTGCTGGAAACCAAAGCGAAGCGCTTGTCAGCTATTTGTATGGTACTACTAATACATTTGGCGCAGATTTGAATGCTACTAACCTGGGGGGCTGGGTCGGCGCAATCCAAGGCTATATTGGTACTATTTCAACCGCCCCTGGCGCCTCTGAATTGGTCGCAAGTAGTTCTCAAACTTATTTTAATAGCCCTGAAGCAAGTTGGGGTATTGGTGAAGGTACCATAAAAACTACAGGTACTTTGAGCACAACAACGACTAGCTTGTCGACTTTCAATGCTAGTAATCCTCAATCATTAAATGCTTTGTCCGCAACGATTCTCCAAAATCCGATTATAGGTACTATAAAACCAAATACAGTTGATATTCAAACCCTTTTTACCGGTTATTTTTCTCTAAATACTGCTAACGATACCTTGGTTTGGACACCTGCTGCTACTTCTGCTGTGCCTGTACCTGGTGCGGTTTGGCTGTTTTTGGGCGGTTTGATGACCATGCTGGGTTTTCGTAAAAATAAAACAGCCTAATCAATAATAACAGGCTAAACAGAAACGTAATTTCTATGTTGCTTTGAATACATAGAGGTTGCGTGCTGCCTGAAAAAATGCGCAATTTAAAATTAAGTTTGGAGAAAATACATGATTAAAAGAAACGGTCACTTTCGCTTAAATGCGATTGCCCTGGCTCTGGCTTCCGTTGGCAATGCCTGGGCTTTAACGCCGGCAGACGGTACGCCGGACTTTACCCTTTACGTTCCGGGCTCTCAGGCCAATGATCCGGCCTTTGGTTTTATGGTCGGCACTACCAATACAAATGGCGCCGCAATCGTCAATTCAGTTTGCGAACAAAACCCCAGCACCTCCGCCACCAACGATGACACCGTCACATCGACGCATATCTATTTTCAAGGTGGCATCAACGACAATTATTCGGCAGTTTACTGTTGGACCAATGAAACTCTTATACCTGGCTTGACAACAGGTGTGCCCGGCACCTCTACCGGCACCGGCGCCAGCGTCCAGCATCATACCAAGCTGTTGATTTCCAGACGCCGTCTGGGCGCCTCCGGCGTGGGTTTGGATGCGATAGCGCACGGCACTCACTTGACGTTTTTGTCCGGAAATGATGTGACTGCAACGGTAACCACCGCCTCTTCTACTTCCTCGGCTTGCGTTTTTACTACCGGTACTGCCGCAGCATACTCTTCCGGCGGCGCTTACTATCCGTTTAACTATAACTGTCCTACCCCGACTGACACTTATGCCGCCAGTGTGGCAACTTCGGACGTCACCCCGGATGTATTTTGGGCTTCTGAAAATGTCGCTTATGGCACTAGCGCCATATTGCCCGGTCAGATTAATAACTCGCGCGCTATTGGCGGTCATGTAATCGGCACGCCGGTGACAGTACAGTTACGTAACGCTTTGCAATATGCTGAAATTCAAGCCGGCATGTTACCCAGCACTTGTACTGTCGGCAATGAATTAGCCGGTTGTGTGCCTAGCTTGACTAAGGAACAACTGTCCAGTATTTTTAGCGGCACAATTACTGACTGGACTCAGTTTCAGGTCAATGTTAGCCAAACATTGGCAGATGTGGTTGCTGCCGGGGTCAGCGCCGGAGTCGCCGGTTTGTCTAGCCCACTTGATACCACCGTGCATATCTGCCGCAGGGAACCAGGCGCAGGTCAACAGGTCGCCATGTTGGCGGATATCATGCAATATCCTTGCTTAGGTACTGCGGCGCCAGCTTTAGTAACTTCATCGAGCTTTTCCGATGTCCAGTATGCCACTAGCTTGGGAGCTGTGGACAAATGTTTGACTACTTTCAGCAGTAGCACCGCTACCGGCTTTTTCGGCACCACTAATACCGGCGTCCCAAATCCGTCACCTGCCAGTACAGCGCACGGTAACCAATGGGCTATCAGTATTCAAACTACCGAGCGCAACGCCTCTTTAGGCTCGCCTTACCGTTTTATCGCAATTGACTGGGCTTTACCGACTGCAGAAGAAGCTTGGTTAGGTCATTACCGTCTGGTTGGTGATTATGCGATGTCATGGAATACTACAGACGCTAATACTGTTGCAGTTATCACTGCGATTGCTAACTACAGTTCATTACCTACCACTATTTCGGCGCGTAATATTAGCTTGAGTAATCAAAAATTCGGTCAGGCAGGTTATATTGCTTTGATTGATGACCTATATACTCGTGGATATACTCCGCCTTTGTCCTGGCAGCCGCCCGGCAGCGCCAGCCCTAGCGCCAATTACCTGATTACGCCTTACAGTAAGCTGGATAATAGTTTAACTCCAAACGCCTGTATTATCCCATATGCCAATTCAGTGAGTAGCGGTAGTGTTCCGTTGCTTAACGGTAATGGCGACGGCAACAATCTTGGCGGAAACTAGGATTTAATAGGATTTTCCTATTTAAATCCTTTCGGTAAGCTATTGCAATAATAGCGGAGCAATACGTAATCGGTCGAAGTACGTA
>CAVUMJ010000299.1:0-4634 GCA_963741375.1 uncultured Pseudomonadota bacterium | reverse complement strand
TGCCAATTGCGCATCGTCGCCCGGAATTTTGATGACCGATTATAAATTAACCCACCTAAAACAGCTTGAGTCTGAGAGTATTCACATTATCCGTGAAGTTGCCGCCGAATTTGAAAAACCTGTGATGCTTTATTCCATCGGCAAGGATTCGGCTGTCATGTTGCATTTGACCAGAAAGGCATTTTTCCCCGGCAAACCGCCTTTTCCCCTGCTGCATGTTGACACCAATTGGAAATTCAAGGAAATGATTGAATTTCGCGACAAGATGGTCGAGCAACTGGGCTGGGATTTATTGGTGCACATTAATCCGGATGGTCTGGCCCAGGGAATAGGCCCGTTTACCCATGGCAGTAAAAAACATACAGACGTCATGAAAACCGATGCCTTAAAACAGGCTTTAAATCATCACCAATTTGATGCGGCTTTTGGCGGGGCCAGAAGGGATGAGGAAAAATCCCGCGCCAAGGAAAGAGTCTATTCCTTCCGTGATAAAAACCATCGCTGGGACCCTAAAAATCAGCGGCCGGAGTTGTGGAACATTTACAACGGCAAAATCGACAAAGGCGAAAGCATTAGGGTTTTTCCGCTGTCCAACTGGACGGAACTGGATATCTGGCAATACATTCATCTTGAAAATATCCCGATTGTGCCGCTGTATTTTGCTAAGGAGCGTCCGGTTGTTAACAAGGATGGCATGCTGATTATGGTAGATGACGACAGAATGCCGCTAGGACCGGATGATAAGGTGGAAATGAAAATGGTGCGTTTCCGCACTCTTGGCTGTTATCCGCTTACCGGCGCGGTGGAATCTACAGCCACCACCTTGCCGGAAATTATTCAGGAAATGCTGTTAACCACCACCTCTGAACGCCAAGGCCGCCTGATCGATCATGATCAGGCCGGCTCTATGGAACAGAAGAAGCGCGAAGGTTATTTTTAATACTTTGCAGGCTAACCATCCGGAAATCAGAGAAAAATATGTCCCATCAATCCGAATTAATCAGTACCGATATTAACGCCTATCTGGCTCAGCACGAGCAGAAGGAATTACTTCGTTTTTTAACCTGCGGCAATGTCGATGACGGCAAAAGCACCCTGATAGGCAGACTGTTGCACGATTCGAAAATGATTTATGAAGATCAATTGGCTGCAGTGCAAGCGGACAGCGTTAAGTCCGGCACCACCGGCGCCGGTAAAATAGATTTAGCCTTGCTGGTAGACGGTTTGCAGGCGGAACGCGAACAAGGCATTACCATTGATGTGGCTTACCGGTATTTTTCAACATCTACCAGAAAGTTCATCATTGCCGACACCCCGGGCCATGAACAATACACCCGCAATATGGCGACCGGCGCTTCAACCTGCGATTTGTCCGTGATTTTGATAGACGCCCGCTATGGCGTGCAAACCCAGACCAAGCGCCATAGTTTTATTACCTCCCTGCTGGGGATTAAACATATCATTGTGGCGATTAATAAAATGGATTTGGTTGAATACAGCGAAGCGGTTTTCAAGCAAATCAAAGCTGATTATCTGGCATTTGTGGAATCTTTGGGTCTACACGATATTCACTTCATCCCCATGTCCGCTCTGGATGGCGATAACGTTGTGGAACCCAGCGCCAATATGCCCTGGTTTACCGGCAAAACCATGATGGAAATGTTGAATACCATAGAAATCGCCAGCGACAAGAACTTTGTCGACGCCCGTTTCCCTGTGCAATATGTTAACCGGCCAAACCTGGATTTTCGCGGTTTTTGCGGCACAGTTGCTTCCGGATTGTTTCATAAAGGCGATCTGATTACGGTATTGCCTTCCGGCAAAACCAGCCATATCAAATCCATAGTCACATTCGACGGCGAATTGGATGAAGCTTTTGCAGCTATGGCCGTGACATTAACCCTGGAAGATGAAATCGACATCAGCCGCGGGGATATGATTATCGGCCGGCAACAAGCTCTTCCCAGCATTGCCGATAAATTCAATGCTACTATTGTGTGGATGACGGAACAAGCCATGACACCTGGCCGTCAATATTTAATCAAGCTGGCGACACGGACTGTCTCCGGTTCTGTGTCCATCATTCATCATCGTATTGATGTGAATACTCTGCAGCATCATGACGCAGATGAACTTAAACTTAACGAAATCGGTTTTTGCACAATTGCGGTAAATGCGCCGGTGGTTTTTGATGCCTATCGGCTCAACAAAGCCACCGGTTCGTTTATTGTGATTGATCGCCTGACTAATGTCACAGTTGGCGCCGGCATGATTAACGGCAATGTCAACCAGGAAGACTGGTCGCCTGTCACAAGTCAGGAACGTGAGACAAGATTCGGGCAAACCGCCAGCATTATTGCTTTAAGCGGTGTCAATGCCACACAGGCCGCGTATCTGCTTGAGCGCAAACTTTTTGATACCGGCCATGCGGCAACCGTTTTGGAATCAGCCGACGACAACCTGACCAGTGTGGTCAAGCACGCCGGATTATTGTGCCTGTGTCCGGATAATCAAAATTTTACCAGTGACATCTTGTTTAATTGTGACGAATATGCACTGGATGATATTTATCTTGCCCTTAAAAATCGCGGGATAATTCATTAAGAGAGACTTCTCCCTTTAGGCTAAGCTTGTCGAAGCATAAACGGACAGCCTGTAGATGGGTAGAGCGGCAGCGGCTTGAAAAGCACTCAGTGAAACCCATCACATCCTGATCCTAAGTAAAGCTATCCTGAACCAAACTGTGGTATACGGTTTTGGCATAGATGGCTTCCAACCTGGCCGCATCCGGATCATCCATCCGGCTGACGCCGCCAGAGTCTTTCGCCAACTCAATACCTTGCCCGGAATTTAATTTATAAACTCCGGCAATTGAAATGCCATGCTGCGGAGTGATCAGGCTATAGCAAGTATTTAACCAATGAGCTTGCGGCGGCGGCTGTTGATTAAGCAAGCTGACTACCGCTACAGCACAGGCTTTGGCTTCGGAATTAGCGGCAAATGCCGATTTTGGAATCGGCGCATAATTGGCGGCGTCACCAATGACATGGATGTTTTCCGCAAACTTGGAGCGGGAGCTTCCCGCTTCCACCGGGCACCAGCCACCGGCATCTGTAACACCGGCTCTATGCGCAATGGACGCAGCCTGCTGTGGCGGAATGATGTTCAGCACATCAGCCCGGATTTTATCGCCAAAGTCGGTTTGTAAAGTTTTGGTTTGACTATCCAAGGCAACCAGTTGATTACCAACCAAACAGCGCCATTCAATCAGACTATTGGTTGTACCGTAACCAAAATACTTGGCCCAGCCGGCCTCAAATAATTTTTGCTTGGAAAACCCGGAATTAGCATCCAGAATGACAATTTTGGCCTTTGGTTTATGCTGTTTTAACCAAAAAGCCATCATACTGGCCCGTTCATATGGGCCTGGCGGACACCGAAAAGGTTGGGCAGGTACGGAAATAACCACTACTCCGCCCTCCGGCATAGCCTGCATTTGTTGCAGCAGCAGCACAGTCTGCGGCCCGGCCTGCCAGGCATGCGGAAAAAGCTGCGCCAGATCTTCATGGTAACCCGGTAGAAAATCCCAGCGAAAATCGATACCTGCCGACATAACCAGCCTGTCGTAACTAATGGTTTGCCCGTTAGCTAATTTGACCTGATTTTTTTGGGTATCGACATTTGTAACATATTCGGCAACCACTTTGACGCCATAATTAGCCGTTAAAGATTGGTAATCCAAAGTTAAATCGTTGATACCGGCAATGCCTGAGAACAGCCAATTGCTGGCCGGACAGGTGATGTATTTTGTCTTTGCTTCGATCAGTGTCACCTGGATTTCCGCATCCAACCGGCGGATATATTTTGCTGCAGTGGCGCCGGCAAAGCCGCCGCCTATCACTACCACATGCGATTTAGCAGCAGTTGATTTACTAAAAAACTGCTGACAGCCGCTCATACCAAGCGAACCGCCTAATCCCAGCAAACCTAAGAATTCTCTTCTGCTTAGCCGCCGCATGATCCTATAAACCGCAGTTAGACAGCCTGAAAACGGGAGCATCGGATAGATGCCTTACCCGATAGGTGAATAGATATTCATGGCGCCATATCAGCATTGTTCTACCTTTATATTTACAGTGGCGGTATCTAGGAGGCTGTCCGAGAATAGAAAACCTTAAGGCCATAGGGCGTATTAGCGAAGCGTAATACGCCGGATGATCGAAGGCCAACATGCGGCGCAATACGGCTAGCGCCTATTGCGCCCTATGGGCAGGCTCCTATTCTCGGACAGCCTCCTAGGATAATTAGTGTTGCCCTAGGTAGTCCGCTACCGCGGATAATTCCTCGTCAGAGTAAGCTTTAACAATACGCGGCATCAAGGTTGCATTTTTTGGATTGTATTTAAATTCCAGCAACTTGCTGCGTATTTCCTGGGCAGATTGTAAAGATAATGAAAGCGGCTGACTATCCTGGGCGTTTTGACTATGGCAATTCCGGCAATTCATGGCGATAGTAGCCGGACTGAGTTCGGCCGTACTTGGCTGGCTTAACAGCAAACCAATCAATGCCGTAACCAGCCGTTTCATTTACCAGCCGATAAGGTTTTCTGCCTGAGAACTTCGTATAACAACACC
>CAVUMJ010000298.1:0-5539 GCA_963741375.1 uncultured Pseudomonadota bacterium | reverse complement strand
GGGAGATCGCCTCTTAAGTAATTGCCGGCTACCATTCCGGCAAGATTGACTGGATCTTTTGCAGCGCCAAACTGAGGAGCATAGCAAAGTTCCAAATCCTCTAAATCGAATACCGTCGCACCATTCATCATGGCTGTGGCGATGACATCAATGCGACGCGCCACGCCGGCCTCACCTATAGCCTGAGCGCCAAAAAGTCTTCCATCAGTTTTGGAAAACAACAATTTGATATGAATTGGCTTGGCTCCGGGGAAATAACTCGCATGGTGACCAGGGTGTAGATAAACTTTGGCGTAGTCCATGTCAGTACGCCTAAGTAGTTTTTCACTAGCGCCAGTGATAGCTATGGTTAATCCAAACACTTCACAGACTGCCGTTCCAAGTACGCCATCGAATGATAAAGAAGGCTTCAGGTTACGGTCACTGTATGAGAATTGGTGAATGATGGCGGTTGCCGCCACGCGGCCTTGCCGGTTGGCTGGTCCTGCCAGTGGCACAAGTTGCCATTCCTGGGTGATGCGGTTTTTCACTTCAACCACATCTCCTACCGCCCAGATACATGGGTCACTGGTTCGCATGTATTCATCAACGCGAATTCCCCCCAAACCACCTAATTCCAAATCAGCAGCCCGAGCCAAACCGGACTCCGGGCGCACACCAATCCCGACGATGATCAAATCCGTTTCGAGTGTCGCTCCCTTCGAGGTACGAACTTGCAGTCCGTGGTCCGGGCATTGTTCGATGTATTCTATGGCTTCTCCTAAACGTAACAAAACGCCATTTGTTTGTAGCTGTTCGGCGGCGTAGGCGGCCATTTCCGGATCAAGTGGAGGCAGCACCTGATCAGCCAATTCCAGCAAAGTAACTTCAAGTCCTAGTCCTACAAGATTTTCCGCCATTTCCAAACCGATAAACCCACCCCCCAGAATAATTACGTGCTTGGCTTTAGCTGCTGCTGCCTTGATTTTGTGGCTATCGGGAATGGTTCGAAGTACATAAATACCCGGCAAATCGATTCCAAGTATAGGCGGCCGGTTTGGCTGGGCGCCAGTTGCCAAAACCAAGGCATCGTATGGTTCCTGTCGTGTGATACCGGTTTTGAGGTCACAGACTTCGATCAATTTTGCCTGTCGATCAATACGGGTAACTTCGGTTTCCGTATGAACTTCGATGTTGAACCGGTTTTTAAAACTATCCGGGTTTGCTACCAACAGTTTTTCTTCGGTTGCGATTACATCGCCCACGAAATAGGGCAAGCCGCAATTGGCAAAAGATACGTGTGGTCCTCGTTCAAATAGGATGATTTCGCACGCTTCGCAGAGCCTTCGCGCTCGCGCTGCACAGGTCGCGCCGCCAGCCACGCCACCAACTATCAGAATACGTTTTTTCGTTGAATTCATAAGATAAAGCTCTTCATTTAGGATTTAACATCTAACGATACAGTTTCGGCTATACCGGAAACTGTTGCTCAACAACGCCGAGATAATTTGCGCTATATTGAGGACTTCTAGCGTCGGCGTGGCAATAATAACTTCTAGACTAGGCCGAGTTGCGTTTCGCAGCAAGACGGCCGGCTTTTTCGAGAGCAATAGCCGAGATTTCAAACGCAATCACCTGCAAGCCTTGCTCTGCAAGCCATACAGCATTTCGGCCTTCTCCATCGGCAACCGAAAGCGCTGTCCGGCCTGTTTTCAAAAAATCTGCTCGATCTGCAAGAAATTGGTTAGGATCGGTACCAAACAGATACTGGTCACCGGCATCCAGATAACGGGTATTCCATAAATTTTCCTGATTCATTTAACAGTTTTCCTTTCATAGTAAAACAATGAACTAATTTCAACTGTGTCTCTTGTCATTGCACTTAGGTTGATTATTAAAGCTATTGAAGTTGCTGGTAATATCCCGCCAGCTCCTTGATTTCCTCCTCACTGAGTTGTTTGGCGATGAGCCGCATCCGGCTATAAATATCATTGTGCCGTTGGCCGTTTTTATAGGCCATCAGAGTTTTAACAAAATAGTCGGCTTGTTGTCCTGCCAGCGCAGGAATATCCATTTTTTCACCTTTCCCCTTTCCACCATGACAAACAAAACAGGGTGGCAAGATGCGTTTTCCATCACCGTCCTCAACCAGTTTTTCAGCTCTGGGTAAGTTTTTATCAGTCGATTTATTTTGCGGTGTTGGTAAGGAATTAAACCAGGCGGCTAGATCGGCGGCATCTTGTTCGCTCAGTCCCTTAGCGATGGACGTCATTGAGTCGTGACTACGGCTGCCATTGGCATAATCACGCAACTGTTTGTATGTATAGGTGGCGAGCTGACTAGCCAAGGCGGGAATTGCAGGCATTGTTTCATCATCCCTGGTTTCCTCTTTAACACCTTGTCCCTTATCGCCATGACAGCTTTTGCAGGATTCCGCCAATTGCTTGCCTTTATTAATGTTCCCGTGTTTAACTCGACTCAGAACTTCAGGTTTCCAGGCAATTTGTGAGGCAGGCTCCGCATTAACCATAAACGGTGTAACAATCGCCAGTAAGAATAATATTCGTTTCATTTTTAAAATCCCCATGGCGATGAACCGGACGTGTCCATGATAAAAAATTGCAGTATGGGATAACCGAAGCTGATCACCATTAGAACCGCAATCACCTTGTTCCAGAGTGTAAAGTCGTTCAACCATTCGGGGAGAGAGGTAACCGCATGCATGGGTTCAGCATATTCAATGTGTTGATCGAATACTTCTGTCGCCGGATTTAACTGAGTTTTTGCCAGATTGTAGATAAATAAACAAGCCGATCCCAGTAATATCAAACCGCCGAATATCATCATAAGTTCGTAAGGTTTCCAGGATAGTGTCAATAAATTATTGTAAACGACGCTGGAAATCCGCCGGGGTTGACCTAATAAACCTAAGACATGCCAGGGCGTTGTTAAAATGCTCATGCCTAAAAACCAGGTCCATAACTGAAACAAAGCCATTGACTTGGAGAATAAGGGTTTTTTAACCAGCATCGGCCATAAATAATAGGCAATGGCGAAATACATAATGATGGTTGTGCCGGCAAAAATCAGATGAAAATGGCCTGGCACCCAGGCAGTATTATGCACCATGGCGTTCATGGCGTAACTGGCATTGACGATGCCGCCGAAGCCGCCCAAAAGCAACATTAACATGGATAGAATAACCGAAAGCACCATGGTGTTAGTCCAAGGCAAACTGCCTATCCAGCCAAACAAACCTTTGCCGCCACGCAGGCGTCCGGCAATTTCCAGCGAGGCCAGCACGGCAAAACCGGTAACCAAGGTTGGCACAGCAACCATGAAAGTGCCGACTCCGTGTAATAACTTCCAGCCCTTAGCCTGCTCCGGATCCATATAGAGGTGATGGAAGCCTATGGGCAAGGCGAAGACTGCCAGTACGATAAATGCCAGTCTGGCCATTTCATCACTGAACAGATACCCGCCGGCTTGTTTAGGTACGAACACATAAAAAGCGGTGTAAGCAGGAATTAGCCAGAAGTAGACGATGGGATGCAAAGTCCAGGCGAATAAGGTTCTGGCCAGTCCCGGATCAATGGAATTACTCCAGCCTAACGAAAAAGGAATCAATTGGAAGAGCACTTCCAATGCCACGCCGGCGCTGGTCCATAACCATAACAACGCGTTCATGGCGGTTGCAAACATGGCTAAAGGAACCGGTTGCTGCGGATTAGCCTTTTTCCATTTCCTGAACATCACCAGCATGATGACGCACCACATCCAGGAGCCAACCACCAGCAAGGTGGCGCCGATATAAAAAGCAACATGCGCCACAATGGGTGGATAAAAGGTATAAAGCACCGATGCCTTGCCGGTTAGCAATGGAATCGCCGCCATGACCACCCCCAGCAACGCAAGCCAGAAACCTCCCCAGGCTAAGGACGGGTTCCAGACCGGCTGTTTCAGGCTGGTCGTGGCGATGTAATAACCGAAACCCATAATAAAAAAGGTCGTCAGCACAAAGGCCATCAATACCCCATGGGTGCTGACCGAAGCGAAATAAACAGTGGGTGAATCCATAGCAGATATAAAACCGCTACGTTCCAGCACCTGATATTCGCCCATGAAACAAGCCAGGATAAAGGCAATGAAAGCGACCCATAGATGGCTTAAAACCAACTTTCGTACTGCTGCATCATTCATTTTTCGATTCCCCTTTTACTGGCGACTTAGCCGGAGCAACCCAGTCTTCTTTAGCGACCACAGAAATATTGCTCCACATGTGGTTATGGCCCAAGCCGCAATATTCGTTACACAGAATCGGATATTCGCCAGGTTTCGGAAAGGTCGTGGTGATTTCCGCCACATAACCGGGCACGATCATCGTGCTCATATTGGTCATGGGAATATGCACGCCGTGTAAAACATCCATACTCACCCAGCGGAAGGTCAGTTTTGTTTCAGCAGGAACAGAAAATAATTTGGGGAAGAAGGAATAACGTCCGGCGACCATTCTGATGGTGATATTGCCATTATCATCTACTTGCACACCCAAATTTTCTTCTGCGAATTCTTTGTTTAAATGCACGCCGGTTGAATCAATAGTCTCAACTTTACTGGGTGGATTGATACCGTCAAACAGTGCATCAAAGGTAATGATAGCGACAAAGAGACCGATTACTATCAGCGAGATAGTGATCCATTTCTGCTCTAAATGATCGATAGGAATGGCGCGCCATTGCGAATAGAAATCTCGCAGGCTTTGTATACATTTTTGTTTTAGTGGGCCTATTTGCATATTGAATCCCTAGCCTCGCGGCAGAAATACACCGTAATAGAGAAATAACCAAGCAACGACCATACCGCCGACAGCTACAGACATCATTATAAAAGCGGCAATAGGAGGCCTTTCCAGGATACGCTTGCGATCTTCTTCACTCATTTCATCCATTTGATACCCCGTTTTAGTTGTTGAAATAGTTACAGGCCGTGCGTTTCCGATCATTTAATGCTTAAAATTATGGCAGTTCATCAACCCTGAATGCTATCGAGGGTGGGCATTTGTGTTATAGAAATGGTCGTAAGCTCGTTGATTCCACTTTATAAAGATGTTTTAAAAACACAATCGACTCCTGGATATAAATAAGTAGTTTCTAATAAACTTATATCAAAATTTATGCCAGTGACTTTTCCGGCATAAACCTCTGTTTTACTTATCCTTGTTGATTTGAGTTGTCGTTAAGAATGTTTCATGCTTGATACAAGTGAAACATTAATGCCACATAATGAGACATAAATGAAGCGGCGCAAACAGCATTTTGCGCCAATTTTCAGCGATTTTTAGCTTGGCTGAACAACTGCGAGCTTGGAAATATTGGGCTTAATACAGGTTCAATGTTGGTAATTCGGCATGACACATTGGATTTTGGGGTTGCCATTATTGATATAAATGATTGATTTTTCCAATATTTGCAGGCCACCTGTGTAAGCTAATCTAATCCTTGACAATGGGTAGTAATAACGAAATCAAATTCCTAAAAATTCGCTGATTGATTAGTTGATA
>CAVUMJ010000297.1:0-9586 GCA_963741375.1 uncultured Pseudomonadota bacterium | reverse complement strand
AGAATGACAATACGCTGGCCGTTACGCTCAAGTAATGAAGCAATTGCATCGTCACGCAATTGCCGAGAATGAATACAATCGCCTTTATAATACCGGCGTATGACTGAACGGCTCATGCGCTGAACAAAAATAATCACCGCCAATAAAAGCCCCAAACCCACGGCAATAATCATATTCCAAATTAAAGTAGCGGCAACCACACAACTAATAACCAATAAATCCGCTCGAAAATCCTTCCATTGATGATCGCGAATATCACTACTCAGGACCCGGACTGTCCAGTCATCAAACAATTGTACGCCAATACCCAACAACACCCCGGCCACCACTGCTTTTGGAAGCAAGTCAATCATAGAAGATAAACAAGTTAAAATCAGTACTAATACCGCCACATTGATCTGAACTGCGCGGCGGCTCCGTCCGCCAGCCTGAAACAATGCACCGCTGCGTCCCAATCCGCCGGAGCTTGGAGTTCCCCCAAAAATTGCTGCACAGACATTACTCATACCCTGGCCTATCAGTTCCTGATTGCCATTGGTGCGCTGCAACGTCATATTATCCAGGGTTGCAGCCGACAGCAATGAATCCAAAGACGAAATCACCGCAATAGAAAGTGCTGCCGGCAACACCAATAGCAGATTCTCAAAAATATAACCGCCACTAAACAAATTAACTAATGCTTCCGCCGGTTTCAGGGTTGGCAAAGCCATATCAACAGTGGGAAACACCCCGCCCATATTCAGATGGTAATCGGTAAGATTTTGCAGGATGTGAAATAGAATGGTTCCGCTTATCAACGCAACCAGACCGGCAGGAGCGCCTTTCCATAATTTTGGAGTTAAAACCATCATTAAGGCAGTAAATAACCCTAAAGTTAAAGCTCCCCACGTCACATTAACCCAGTGAAATTCTGAAAACCAGTCATGATGGGATAAGTTGATATTGGTAAGCGGCAGAATCTGTCCGGCGAGAATCAATAAAGCAGAACCATTCAAAAAACCGGCGATAACCGTTTGGGGAACATATTTAACCAGATGACCAACCTTTATCATACCCAAGAAAATCTGGAAAAAACCAGATAACAATACCGATAAAAATGCCAATGCCAGACAAATTTCCGGGGTTTTTTGATGGTCGCCTAAATTTTGGGTCAGTAGCGTTGCGAAGATCACAGCTGTTGCCCCCCGTGAACCGGACACCATGATTGCGGATGAACCAAAAAGGTTACTAACCAGTCCGCCAATAATTGAGCTGTATAGCCCTGCCAAGGCTCCGCTAACAGTAAACTCCGGCCCTAATGGCGCAAACGCAATCACGCCGTAAGCTATACTTTGCGGCAATGACGACACGGCTCCGGCTATGCCGCCGTAAATATCGCCTTTTAGCTTACTGAATTTTCCGGAATGATTAATTTCGCCGGAATCCAGCGCCGCTTCAATATTACTCATAAACCGGAACGGTGGACTTATCAGTTTTGTTAAACGTTTTCATCGCTTATCCAATCTAAAAATGCCAGGAGGTTTATTCGCACAAGCCACGGACAAAATTCACATAAGACAACTGCGGATCGTAATCTAAAAACGCCGGCGTAATGGACAGTTTTAACGGTATCGCGCTTTCCTCCGGTGCAAAACCGCTCTCGCCTTTATTAATTTCCATCACGTTGCCGGATTGTAGCAAGACAATTCGGCCGTCATTGACGGCGGCATATAATCCTGTAGGGACAGACCTATTATCCATTCCAAACAAAACTTTCATATCTACAGGCATATTTTCAGGAACGAGTTCGTCATCATTATCTGAGACAGTCACTTTCTCCGCTAAAACAGGAGCACTGTTTGAGCCTGCGAGCAAAACCGATGCATCTTGAGCCGCAGGTAAAGATAGATTGGCGGAATTGACCAGCACCTTGCCATGCCGCACTTTGACAGATTGTTCACCATCACAACCGGCTTTTCCGGTTTGACCACATTTAATATCTATGGCTAAATTATCCCTGTCGTTTGAAACCAATGTGGCAAGCTTGGTTAAAACCTGAAAATTTTCCGGAGCACTATCGTTAATCTGCCCTGAGACTATCCTGGCCCCGCCTTGGATTAATTCCAATACCAGATGTCCTGATTGCGGTGCAGCCTGTTCATAAAAATATTGATTTATTTTCAGTACGCTGTCTGCTAGTAACAGAATACGCGTTCCGTCAGTCATGATCAGTAATGCATGGCTGTTGCCACCCACATGCAGTTCATCATTCACAAAAAATGCTTGAAATTGCTCAAATGCGCCGGTTTTACCTTTAGTCCGGACACTACTTAATTCTCCTTGCAATTCAGCGATGCGGCCTATCACCTCAGAAGGCAAAGGTGCAACTAGATAATTCTTTTCCTGATCAGTCTGGCAATCAGCCTCACATAACCTGACAGTATAATCTGTTCCACGAATCCCCATAGTTGCTGTTGCCGATTCCAGACGATAGGCATCACGATTACCGCGTTTCCCAATGAAACCCGTCAGGGTTCGCAATCCGCCTTTTATTAACGAGATGGCCAGATTATCCTCAGCCGGTTTAGCTTCATCGTAATGGAAGGCTTTCACCTGGAAAATACTGCCCGATCTTAATGCCAGCTGGCTATTATCAGTAAAGAACAACATCACGGATGATTCGTTCTCTGTCGTGATGATATCGCCGACCACAACTTCAAAACCATCATGAGCCATTTCAATTGCACCGCTAGCATGCTTGACATGCACAACCCCATCCAATTTCTGCATGTTAGCCACGGTTTGTCCACAAACATTTGTAGCCTGTAAAACCAGAACGATCGTAAAAAAAACCGGAATCAGGCGTTTCATTTCATGCTTAGTTTTCAGATCCGCCATCATCATTGGCAAGTCTGACTTGCCGCCGAAGATTGAAACTCATGAGAAAAGAATATCGGCCGTCTGGATTCTAAAAACATGCTGTTTGAATATATTAAGGCATTGGCAACAATAACCGGATTTTGCAAACTAGCCTGAATCAGGGTTTGAGAGTTTCCTAATCCGACGCTTGATACCGGGTTGGCGGCACTTTCAAACTGGATATTCACGGCATTGGTGGTGACATCATAGCTCAGATTGGATGATGGCAAATTAATGGCGCTGAAACTTCCGGTAGAACTGCCAAAGTTCATAACTGTATAAGTAACGCCTGAAACCGGCTTAAAATTGTTATTTATAGAGACATTAAGGGTGCCTGCAAGACCAACCGTACCCTGCACATTTAGATAATCATAACTCACTCCCGGCGTCGCCCCTCCAACGACCACATTCATTATAGAATCCGGGTTAAGATTAAAACTGCCGGTTACAGTTAACTGATTTGGCGATTGTTCCGTAAAAACCGTGCTGACGCCGACATTCAGATCGCCGGTTATGACGCCGTTCCCTGCTATTGTTCCACCATTCAGGGCATAATTACCTTGAAAACCGCCACCGCTAAAAATGGTCTGCCCGCTATCTTGGGTAAAACCGGAAGCAAAAGCAGCAGTTCCGGATGCCAAAACCCAGAATGCATTATTGATAACCGGAAGATTAAACAAGGTATTTCCGCTTACGGTAATAGTATCGGAGTTAGTGATACTCCCTGAACCGCTATAAGTGCCGGTATGGAAAACGACATTGCCGCCGCCTGATAAATTGACGTTGCCATTAAAACTGTTGTTGCCGTCAAAATTTAAAGTGGCGCCGGAATTCACAACAAAGCCGCCGCTTTGTTCACCGCTACCGATATTCAAGGCTCCGCCGAGCACATCAACTGTTCCGGCATTATTTAATACCTGGCCGGCATCAGTTAAAACAGTTTGAACCGACAGAATGCCGCCTGTTTCCAATTGAACAGGATTAGTTAAACTGGCGTTGCGAAGATCCGTTTCACCGGCAATGCTTAACACTCCCTGCCCTGAAATACCGCCATTAACCACAACCAATTTCTGGTCTGCGCCGATTAAAGTCGCCGCTAAATTTTCTAACAACAGGTCATTCACCCTGACAACTCCGCTACCACTCAAATCCAGGGACTGATTATGTAAATCCGCACTTGCTGCAGTTGAACCATTAGTTATACTGCCTGAGTCCAGCTGTAGTCCGCCGCTAAAGCTGTTAGCCCCGCTCAAATTCATCGCGCCGTTGTTTTCAACTGAAGCATTGAAACTTTCCTGATTGGCGTTTAAAACCCCTTGATTGACAATAACAGCATTAAAAGCGCCATTGCTCAGGCTTAACTGGCCGGTGTTGTTCACAGTGCCGCCACCTGAAAAATTCACGCCATTATTGACCACTGTTGTACTCTGTAAATCCAAAGTTCCTCTCGATTTAACCTCGACAGATTGATTAAGGCTACTGGTTTGAGCCAGAACCAATGCGCCATTGGCTACATCCACGGCGCCATTATCGGTAAACGCCTGGTCAATATTAAATTCAGCATTGGTGAATTTAATTAATCCACCAGTCAGAATTGAACTGCCCGCGCCATTAATCTGCCCATTTAACAGATAAGTACTGCCGGCTAAATTTAATATGCCGTCGTTAGTCAGCGTACTGCCGTATAGTCCCAAATCACCGTTAATTGTGCTGGCGCCCGTAGCCAGCAATAAGTTACCGCCGGTAATAATCAAGTTATCATCCATCAGCAAAGTATGGGCAGCCTGATTACCGTTGTAAATGTGAATAATATCGGCAGAATTATTATTGGCGATGGCGTCTTTAAGTGCATCCGGCACCCCGCGCGACCAGTTTGATGCTACACTCCAATCCCCATTACCGGCAACCCAACGGGTTATTGATTCAATAGTATCGGTCAGAGAGAAATTTCCGATTACGGAATGGGTGAAGTTAACATCGACCGGATATGAATAGCTAGTAAAAGTCCCGCTTACCACGCCATCGGCACTAATCAAATTCAAAAACCGATCACCAAGATCGGCAAAAAAACCATTATTTTCAGTGATGATCAGGGTGCCGCCCAAGCTGGCGCTGGCAAGCTGTCCTGATGGAAAACCGGTATTCTCCGTCATATTGATTACGCCGTAACTGCCTGGAGTTGTACCGGCAAGCGAAATGGCTATGCTGCCATGATTGACCAGGTTGCCGATTATGGTCAGCGTGCCTATCGTACCGCTGTCTGTAACCGGAGTAAGCAAACCGTCATTGATTAAACTACCCGCTAGCAATCCGCCATTAGCGGACCGGCTACCTAAATCCAATTTACCAATACCTTCTACAGTTCCGTTGTTAATCAAATCCTGCCCATTCAAGCCAAAAGTGGCTGCTGATGAAATTTCAATCAGGCCGGCATTTGTCCAGGCGCTGGCCGAATTGCCCGGATTAACCAAAATTTCTCCGGAATATACAGAAAGTGTGCCATTGTTATTGAATGAATTAGGATTAATCGACAAAGTCTGATTGGTGTTTGCCAGAATATCGCCATTATTGGTAATGGTGTTTGCAGACAAACCATCACCAATTTGACCACTTCCTGCTATGGTCACCCCTGATGCGATAGTCAATACTTCGTTGTTTCCGGAATCATAGGTTCCGATAAAGCCATTTGACATTTCTATCGTCGCTGTTGGATTAGCCGCACCAACCGCAGTAAGCGTCTCTGAGTTACTGCTGGCAAAAGCCGCGCCCTGGAAATTAAAACTGCTATCCTGCATATTCAGGGTTAAACCGTTATAAAGATTCAATCCGTTTTGAATAAAGAAAATGCCGCTGGTCTGTAGTTGCAAGCTACTGGCGTCTCCAAGAGTAACCCCATTCAAATAACCATTGCTGCCGGTTAATATGCTGCCATCGCTGCTGACAATGGAGGCATTTGTAATTGCACCTGCCACATTCAGTCCGTTTTCGAATGAAATTTCCCCGCCATTATTATTAACGCTTACCCCGCTGGCCAGGTTTGAGGTTCCACCAGCTCCGCCTTGGCCCGCATCCAGAACCAGATTTAACTTGCCGCTAGTGGAAGTAATATTGGCATTGATATTAATGTTATATGTCGCAAATAAGCTCAAACTTGCATCAGAGCCCTGACTTTTAAAAATTGCATCGTTGATATTGATATTTCCGGGCGGATCGTTAGGCATGCCTCCACCGACAGTCGATATGGAAATATTAATACCGGCATTCAGAGCCGAATCAATTGTGGCGGTAGAAATAACATTGTCGTCATTGTCAGAGGGAAATGAATAGGTTCCGGCGTCGTCATTATCGTTATCAGCGTTTGCCATTATGGTAACGTTGGCCGGATCAATCAGCCAAGTACCGCCATTGCCATTTGGCGCTGTCAGATTCGGAAAGGTATTGATGGAAAGAATTTTTTTGCCGGAAGTTTCAACAAATCCGCCATTGCCGCTATTTAAACCTCCGGTTGCCGAAATCGTCCCGTAAATATCCGCAGTATTATTGGCAAACACAATGATTTTACCGCCATCGCCCTGCTGCCCGGCATCCGCGCGTAATGTCGCCAGTGCGCTGATACTGATATTGGTTGCCGTGTATAAGGATAATAAATCGGCCATTGCCGAACTAGTCTTCCCAGCAGTATTAGGCGTTGCGGTATTATAAGTAGGCAGTGAACTGACAATATTCTGCAGTAATGGGGTTGCTTGACCGTGTTCATCGTTCCCCACTAGCAGAGTGCCCCCGCCTTGCACACCGGAAACATCCAGAGAGGCTTTATCCTGCACCTGAATTTGCGGGCCTAATACCGCGATGAGGCCACCTGTTTCAGCCGGAACAGTGGAAACCGGCGAAGCCGACAATACCGGTTGAACGGCTTTGGCTTCAACTGTACCGGCAATTTGAGTTAGGTCTTGGGAAGCTAAAACAATTTCGCCGCCGGTTTGACCGTTAGCCTTGATAACACTGCTTTGCTCAGTAATCAATTGTTCCTGGGCATCCAAAATGATTTGGCCGTTTTGACCCACTCTGGCGGTGCTGGCGGCAATCTGCCCGCCATTATCCACTATTCCGCCAAATATGGAGATATTGCTTGCAATTAATTGACCAAGATTAACCGCTTGATTAGCGGGAGCTGCCAGCTCAACACTGATAGAGGGATGATCCAGACTGGTCAGATTAACTTTAGCGCCTGCAACCAGCATGATATCGCCATTGGCAGCCGTGATAATGCCGGAGTTTTCCACAATAGGCGCAACCATGATGATGTCGCCACCGGTTGCAGCGTTCAGACTACCGGCGTTTTGGACTTTGCCGGCATTAGCATTGCTGTCAAATACCAAGTTCGACGCCAAAAAATTGCCATTGCTGATATTGAGTGAGGAAACCACCAGTCCAGCCACATCAACCTGGGCGCCGGCGCCAAAACTCACTCCATTAGGATTGATAATGAAAACCTGACCATTCGATTGCAGAGTTCCGAGAATTTGGCTGGGATCACCGCCTGTAACCCGATTCAGAACCTGACTGGCGGCGCTTTGTTGAATAAATTGTGTCAACTCGCCTTTGTTAATGGAAAAACTTTCCCAATTAATAATGGTTCCGGGAGTATTAGTGATAGTCAGTATATGACCTGAGCCGGAAAAACTCGCTGAACCGCTCACCACGGCGCCACCGGCAGGATTGCCGAAAGCCGCCGTTGACATCAACCCGGCAGTCATGGCGACAGCCAGCGCGCTATAGCGAAACAGCTGTGACTCAATTAAACTGTAAATCGGATGTTGTTGTTTTATCGGCATAATTTGTTTTTTATTTTTAATATATATAAATTATACTGGCCTGATAATGTTTTTGACCAACTGTGGTCACGCCGCCGGTATCCAAAATATCCGCCATATCCAGCCGTAACAGGAGATGGTTGGTCACATTACCGCGAAATCCTATCCCAACACTGGACAGGTGGTCATGTTTAATCTCTCCGGGTAAAGCGTAATTTCGCCAGGCATTGGCGAAATTGTAAAAAACCAAAGCCTTAAGATTTAAAGGCATAAACTCAAACACATTCCCGAAATCCGGCGTATAAATCTCTACGGCGCCACGCAGCCCCTTATCATTTGATTGGGTGCGTTCTTGAAATCCCCGCACGGAATTTATCCCACCTATCCCAAACTGTTCACCGGATACCAATGCATCATTGGTAAACTGGCCATTAAATTCAGAGTGAAACCGCCAATTCATCGGCAGGTTTTGGTTAAAACTCAACACGTAACGAACCAGCGTATAATCGGCAACAGCACCGCTTCGCACCGCCTGAAAGCGGGTATTATCGCCTATTGCACCGCCCGGAACGTTCTGGTACAAGCCTGCACTCACAGAAAAATCCCTTTCCTGTTGTTTAAGCAAGCCAGAGTAATTCATACTTAACGGATGGATTTCCACATCCGGTATTAAACTGCCGGAATTACTACCAGCCAAGCTGACATTATTACTGTAAACCCGGTAATCAAAACCAAAATTGACCCTATGGTCGTATTCATGAAAACGCGGCAGTAAATGTATATACCGTGCGCCGGCACTGTCACCGCTACCGCTGATTCCGTAACTGCCCGCTGTCGTATTCACCACACCTGAGTTGACATTGGAATGGCTACCGTTAAATTCCAGCTCATCGCCTAGCGCATAAAGCGGAATGCGGTAATTCATGCCAAAAATCTGCACATCTCCCACTCTGTCCGGCGAAGTAACAAATTGTCCTGACAGCACATGATCCAGATTCAAAATATTGGCATGCATAAACGCTACGCCGGTTCTGAAATTTCCGGTTTGATCGGTACCGGTGTTGTCCAGACTCACGGCGGCGTGCCATTGTTTATCATCAACCACATTGGCTACGGCATTGACCTTTTTCGGATCATCCCCAACCCTGAAAGTCACCTGAGTTTGTTTGGCGTTGCTTTCATTGGAAAGCCGCAAATCCGTGGCCAAATCATTAATATTCGGAATTTCACCTTCCTTAAGTGAAGGCAGGGCAAGGCGAATATTCGCTTCATCGTAAAACTTGTTGCCTTGTACTGCTATTTTCCCAAGCTGCGCCTCAATCACCTGCAAATGCACAATTCCGTTTTCCAATTCCTGTTTGGGAACCACAATTCGAATTGTTTCATAGCCGTCTTCTAAATAAGTCTTCTTGATGGCGGAAACAGCCGATTGTATGCTGGAAAAATCCCTATTATCACCAATAAATTCAGCAACAACCGCATTTATAGTTTCAGTCGATACTTTACTGTTACCCGTAACAACAAACTTTGAAATATGAAACTTTGGGTTTTGGGCATTCTGATCAGCCCAACACACCGTCAGCATCAATAATACCGAAATCATAACCAAAAAAAACTGCCCAAAAGTATTAACCGGACAATAGTCTTTTGTTGCAGCCGATTTATATAGCCCCACCCTCCCCAAACACTTCTCCAGTAGAGAAATTGACTGCATTAAAATTCCACTGTTTTAACGAATTAAATACTTGATACTCTGCCGACAATCTAACGTAAAAAATATCCTCGATTATGAAAGTTATGAAAATGTAAATCCGATCACATTTTTTATCTAA
This sequence comes from uncultured Pseudomonadota bacterium, assembly GCA_963741375.1. Classification (GTDB taxonomy): domain Bacteria; phylum Pseudomonadota; class Gammaproteobacteria; order Methylococcales; family Methylomonadaceae; genus Methylomonas. The sequence continues at coordinate 42 of CAVUMJ010000297.1, read as the reverse complement.
AATTAATGTCACAATAATTACAAGTATTTCAGACAATGCGTC
>CAVUMJ010000296.1:0-4827 GCA_963741375.1 uncultured Pseudomonadota bacterium | reverse complement strand
CCATTCAAGGCTTTCTGGTCGGCTCGGTTGACAGAATCATCAATATCGGCTGGGAACAAGTCAAAGCGCCACCAACCGGGGCAGGCAGACAAAGCTATCTAACCGCCGTCACGGAAGTGGACGGAGAATTGATAGAGGTAATTGATGTCGAAAAAGTCATGAAAGAAGTCATAGGCCAACGCGAAGAAGCAGCCTTGGAAGTAATAGACCAGGAGGTTACCGGCGTTAACGAACATGTTCTGGTAGTTGATGACTCATCCGTGGCCAGAAATCAGGTTAAAAAGGTTTGTGAACAAATCGGTATTAAATGCACCGTATTAAAAGATGGTCTGGAAGCTTGGGAACATTTAAATCAGCTCACTGACGACGGCATCAAAATTCACGAACATTATTCCTTAATCATATCTGACGTGGAAATGCCCAGGATGGATGGTTACACCTTGGCAACCAAAATCAAAGCCGATCCTAGAATGAACAAAATTTATCTGATTTTGCATACTTCCTTAAGCGGTGTATTCAATACGGCTATGGTTCAAAAAGTAGGAGCCGATGAATTTTTAGCCAAATTCGATCCGGACACACTGATGAAATCCATACAAAACCAGCTCAGACAACAGCATTCCAAACATTAACATTTATCTTTATTCCCAAGCATGCCATTAGACAAGCTCCCAGATGGCGCTCCTGAACTTTGTCAAACTGAATATCAGGCAGTTTGCGCCTTTCTAAATGATCATTGCGGTATTTTGTTGGGCGAAAATAAGCAATATCTTGTTAAAAGCCGGTTGAGCCCATTACTGGGAAAATTTGATGTTAATTCCTTTGCCGATTTGGTTAACGCCCTCACTTCAAAATTAAACCTGCATTTAAAGCTTAAAGAAGCTGTCATAGAGGCCATGACCACTAATGAAACCTCTTGGTTTCGCGACGAAAGCCAATTTACGGCACTCAAGGAAATCATTTTTCCAGAGCTGTTTTCCAAAAAAAACGGCACCATCAAAATCTGGTCTGCAGCTTGTTCATCAGGTCAGGAACCCTATTCGATTGGTATTTGTTCTGTTGAAGCCTTGCAGGCGGCCAACAAAAACAGAGCTATTCAGATTATCGGCACCGATATTTCAGAAGCAATGATAGAAGAGGCTAGGAAAGCAGTTTATTCTGATTTGGCATTGAGCAGAGGCATAAACGCCACAACCAAAGCGCGTTACTTCATCAAAGACTATGACGGCTACATTCTTAACCCGGAAGTTTCCCAACAGGTAAGGTTTCAGCAATTTAATTTACTAAAACCATTTACCGCATTGGGCCGCTTTGACATCATCTTTTGTAGAAATGTACTGATTTATTTTTCAGAACAAATCAAACGTGACATTTTGCAGCGTATAGCCGAGAGTCTGGAAACCGGCGGCTATCTTTTTCTTAGCAGCACTGAAGCCATGCCTGCAGATCTGCATGAATTTGAACCCATCCATACCGAAGACTCCTGTTTTTATAGAAAAACATAACAATAATATTGAACCTAGAAACCGTAGATGGCAAACTTAGCGCCATTGCCGCTGAAATTCAGCATAATCAAATTGTTTATACAGGTTAATCTCGCCTTGTTGAATACAATAAATATCCGGTAAATTATAGCCGTTAAAACGATTCGCTTTGATCAAGCTGTATGCTCCTATGTTTTGAAAAACCAGTCTGTCCCCCACTTCCGGCAGCGATGTAAACCGGTATTCGCCAAACAAGTCCCCTGCCAGACAGCTGGAACCAGCTAAAATGGCTACTGCTGCAGACCTATCAGCCGTATCAGCTTCCATTAAAGCAGGAGAAACTTGATATTCAAATACTTCAGGATGATGATTGACAGTGGTGTCCAAGACCAGCACGGTTTTGCCGTCGCTATCAAATTTATCCAGCACCGTAGTCATCAAATAAGCGGCATTGCCTACTATTGCCTTGCCGGGTTCAACAAAAACCTCTATGGAAAATTCACTTTTAAGATAGTTCAGTAAATCCATTAATGCCGATAAATCGGTTATTTCTTGAAAAAGATAACCGCCACCCAAATTTAGCCACTTAAGCTGTTTATATTGCTTTAGCAATGGCAATATATGCTCGATGCACTGTAGAAGAGGCTGAATGCTTAGGCTGGCAAAGATATTATGAAAATGTAACCCTGCAATGCCATCCGGCAGTTTCTCGGCAACCAGTTTGATATCTATTCCCAGCTTTGAGTTCGGTCTACACGGATCAAATCGCTCGTCGCTGACAAACGACAGTTTTGGATTAACGCGAAGTCCTTGGGAATACCCGCTAGCCAATGCGTGCAAGTTATCAAACTGCGGCAAGGAATTAAAACTAATATGACTGCATAATCCGGCCAGTTCGGCAAATTCATGCCTGCGTAAACCCGGCGTACTTAAATGGATGCTGCCTTGATCATGCCAGATTTCCCGGCATAAACGCGCTTCAAATAACGAACTGACCGATATACCGTCCAAATACGGTTTTAAAACCGCCAACACACGGGCCAGCGGCAATGCCTTCATGGCGTACAATACTTTACAGGCGCCCGCCTGCCTTAAATGCATTAATGAATCTAAATTGGCAATAAGCTGATCTTCATCCAGGATAAATGCCGGACTTGTCGGAATAGTATGTTTAAGGTCTAGGATGGAATTTGCCATATCTAGTTGAGTAAAAACTTCGCGAGTTGGATCATTTCAGTTGCTTGTTCAATGCCTTATCGTTCAGACTAGTTTTAATTATGCTGAAAATAGTATTGCATGGCGCTTTCCAGCAGTGTCTCGGAATCGCTTAGTAAGTGGCAGACATTTTCCTGTTTTCTCAACCAGGTAAACTGCCGCTTGGCAAGTTGACGGGTTGCGGCTATGGCTTTTTCCTGCATTGTTTCAAAATCGTATTCGCCATTGAGATACGACCAAGCTTGCCGGTAGCCAACGCAACGAATGGAGGGCATGCTATCATTCAAATCCCCGCGGCTGCGTAAAGCCTGAACCTCATTCAGAAACCCCTGAACCAGCATCTGCTTAAAACGTTGGGCAATTTTTTCGTGTAATGTGCTTCGCTGTACAGGCGCAACTACAAATTTGATGAAATTAAATATAGGTTCCGGCATTTGATCTGCCTGAAAAAAACTGGACAAGGGCTGACCACTGATTTCATAAACTTCCAAAGCCCTTTGAATACGTTGCGGGTCGTTAACATGTATACGGGCGGCAGCCTGAGGATCAACTAGTTTCAGACGTTGATACTGAGCGTCTTTACCTGATTGTTGTAACTCGGCATCCAGTTTCCGCCTAATTTCCGGGTTTGCTTCCGGCAATTGCGCAAGGCCCTGGGTCAATGTGTTAAAATACAACATAGTGCCGCCCACCAATATCGGGGTCATGCCGCGTTGGTGGATGTCCTTCATTATTTCCAGCGCACGCTTTCGAAATTGTCCGGTAGAAAATGCTTCGGTAGGATCAATAATATCAATCAGATGATGAGGAATGCCACGTCGTTCCGGCAAAGTGGGTTTAGCCGTGCCTATATCCATGCCCTGATAAACCAGAGCGGAATCGACACTGATAATTTCGGTCTTGATTACTTGCGCCATAGACACGGCTAAAGCGGTTTTACCGGAAGCAGTCGGCCCCATTATTAAAATTGCATTAGGCTTTATGGCTTGACGCATTTATTGGCCGCGCATAAAAAACTTATCCAAATCCTGATGACTTAAGGCAATCCAGGTCGGCCTGCCATGGTTACATTGCCCGGCCCGCTCAGTCTGTTCCATTTCACGCAACAGGGCATTCATTTCTTCTGTGCTTAATTTTCGTTTGGCGCGTACGGAGTTGTGACATGCCATTGTGCCTAAAACAGCATGGATTTTTTCCTGTACTTTGTGGCTAAACCCCATATTTAACATATCAGCCAACATATCCCGAATTAATTGGTCGGCATCTATTTTACCCAATAAGGCGGGTACCGTACGTAAAACCAGGGTTTCCGGACCGGAGCGGGTTAGCTCTAAACCTATCAGTCCAAAAAAGCCGGATTCTTGTTCCGCCAAATCCGCTTCCGCTACACTGACTTTAATTTTTATAGGCAGTAATAATGGCTGGGATATCATGCAATGCTGTTGATACTCCCTCTTCAATCTCTCATATGTCACCCGTTCATGGGCTGCATGGGCATCTATCAAGATAATGCCATTGGCGGTTTCGGACAAAATATAGGTATTGTGGATATGCGCCAGTGCAAAACCTAGCGGCGGCATGTTTTGGCTTTCTGAGTACTGCGGCGTCTGGGGTTGCTGATAAAGCTTGCCAAAACTCTTAAGTTGATTTGCCAGGCCTTGGCCGCTAAACAATCTGAATGCCGGATTTCTTTGGTAATTCTGATATTTTGAGCCGATGCCCTGATCAGTTTCGGTTTGCTGGTTTTCAGGCGCATTTAAATCAGGCAACAGCGTCTGAGCGGGTAATACTGCTGCGCTTGATTCTGCAACCGGTTGAGAATAGGCATGACTTTCCTCAAGCGGCAAGGCTATTTGGTTTTCAACTCTGACAGACGGTCCGGGGCGGATTTCCGCCAAACTTCTATGCAAGGCTTGAAACAAAAAATCGTGCACCATCCGCCCTTCTCTAAAACGCACTTCCAGTTTAGTGGGATGGGCGTTGACGTCCACCAAAGCCGGATCTAATTGCAAATAAAGCACAAAAACCGGATGGCGGCCATGATATAACACATCTTGATAAGCTTGTTTAATGGCGTGCGCGACCAGTTTATCTTTAATCAAGCGGTTATTGACGTAAAAAAACTGCA
>CAVUMJ010000295.1:0-3281 GCA_963741375.1 uncultured Pseudomonadota bacterium | reverse complement strand
CAGCCCTATAATTTTATTGATGGCGTACTGCTGATGGAACTGGTTACAGATGCCGAAGGCAACCCGGCGCCCAGACTCAACGATCTTGAAATGACTGCCGGGCAAGCCAAAATTTACCATGCATTTCTGATCGAACAAATCGTTCGCATGTTATGCGCCGGCCTGATTCACGGCGACTTATCCGAGTTTAACGTTCTGATCGGTAGCGATGGGCCGGTCATCATTGATCTGCCGCAAGCCGTCGATGCCGCCGGTAACAACAGCGGCCGCATGATGCTGGAACGCGATGTCGGCAACATGGCCGCCTATTTCGGCCGCTTCGCGCCGGAACTGTTAACAACCGAATACGGCAGAGAGATCTGGCATCTATATAAAAGCGGCGAGCTATATCCTGAAACCAAACTTACCGGTTTGTTCGAGGACAATAGTCAACCCGCAGATTTGCGAAGCGTCATGCGTGAGATAAAGGCTGCCCGCGAAGAAAATGAGGCACGGCAACTATATTTAAAAACCGTGGGCACACCATAAAAATATATCACCCAATAGCGCTTACTTAACGAAATATGCTATGCAAAACAACCAGTAAAATACAAGGTAAGGCACTGGTAGGATATGCCGACCAACGAGACTCTGAAAGAATTTCGCTTTTATCGCTCTACCCATCCTACGACGATTCTTTCACACTCTCCAGCGGGCGGCGCATCTTTCGCGATTGATGCGCTACGTGTTTTTTAAGCCGCTATTGCTTTATTCATCCTGCCTATCTTTAATTGAGATATTCAAAAATATCTTCTTCGGCATAGAAGCGTCCTTCAGTAATTGCCTCTGAGGGTATCCGTTGCGTTAGTAAATCGTCCACATCACTGCTAACCCGTTCTATCAGTTCAAGGGTTTCCCCTTGTTCCAAAGATTTGAATAACGCATTTCCCCAAATTGAGACATGCCGTGTATTAATCAGCCGAGTCTGATTATTCTTGGCCCATTCGCCGGAAATCAATAATCCTACCCTGTCCATTTTATCCTTGACCTGTTGTATTGTTTCAGGTTCTCTAATCTTTTCCAATAACGTTTGAGTGATGCTGTTCCAACCATTTGGGTAAAGGTCGGAACCCTGATAAAAGCGTATAACCCATAGCATATATTGATCGAGGTTCTGTAGATGGCTATTGGCGGCGTCTTGCTGGTAAACGTTTAAAAAATACGCGCGGGGCGGCAAGTCATCAGGCCATACCGCTTCTTTTGATTGAAAGACTGTACAGGCTGGCAAAGCCAGAATAATTAAAAAAATTAACAGGGGTTTCAACATTGGAAGTGTTTAATACTGGGGCCGAATAGGCAAGTTAGACAAATGATCAAGAAGAAGGAATATTAATGTACCTGAAAAACTTGCTTTCCAGTAAGACTCTTGCTGTACTCCTGATATTTTCAGGTACGAGGATTGATTATAACGAGAAGACGTTTCAGTTTTGTGAAATCAACTTTTTAAAGAGAACATTCCTAACCATACACCACGCTCAGCACGGATTGAATTGAGCGTGGAGAAGTAGACTTTTAGCGTCTTCCTTAGAGCTGGTAGGGAAATAGCGCCAAAATAGCGTTAAGGGCCGGAGCGGTTGCACCCTGTTTAGGCAATTGCTCCTGTATCAGTAACTGCGGATCAGTGTAATCTGTTGAGTATTGAGGATCTTTTATCTGTTCACCCCAGGCCCGAACCACAGCATTCAAGTCATCGTCCAAATAGTAGCGCTGACTTTCATGTTGCACAAATCCGTTGGCATGAAGATTGTTGCTGGTGTCACTGACGTACCAGCTATCATCGTAGGCGACCTTGGCATGCAAAGTCGCACCACCGTCTCCATTCCATTTTTTCTTCATAAAAATGTGCAGCGCATTAGGGCGAATCTTGTTGGCTTCCGTCAATAATTGCGCGCCGTACTTGACGATCGCGGTGCTAATTTGCGTCGTATCAACGGTTGCGGGGGAATTAGTGACAATATCGATGTCCTTACCCTCCTTGACGGCGCGTTTAATTGCTTCCAAGGTGGGATCAATGGTTGCCCCCGGGATAGGCGGAAGCACGTAGGCCTGCACCAGAGTATAGTGGCTGTCGGCCATTTCCAAGCCGGCAAGCACGCCGATCAGACCGTTAAAGCGCGAATCAGGGCCAGGCATGTCATGGGTAGCCAGTCCGATCACTTCGCCTTTCTTGCCGGTAGGTGAAAAGCTTTGCCGAGCCGGGATCGGCCGATTATGCATCTTTGCCTGCTCCAGCCACATATCATCCTCTGCACGCTGAACGTATTGCGCCAGTTCGCCGGTGATGCGAAACTCGGTGTCCTTCCAACTGTAAAAGTAATCCCCATGAATATTCCGGCCGCCGACGATGGCCGAAGCGTTTGCCATGTGGCCGTCAGAAATTGCTGACTTGGAATGATTGCCGTCACCCGGAGTCCCACGCTCATCATTGTTGAACAGATTAACGGCAATGTTTTTGTTTTCGCCCAGCTCATTCAGAATTTTCGTTTCACCCTGGTCGCGTTGCGCCACGCTTCTGTCGACGGTAATGTGCATGGTCACGCCCGCGTTGCCGGCATCCAGCAACGGGGTTTTCAGTTTTTCGCCTAGTTGATAAGAGTCTACCGGTTTGTTGTCATAGTATTTCCAGACCGTAAAATCGTAAGTAGACTTCTTGCCGGAACGAGCCTGTGCAGCCAAAGAGTTGAGGTCGTCCACCCGCTGTTTAAATGCGGCGTCGCCGTCGCCAAGGAATTCAACTTGATTACCCCAGGTAAATTTCGGAACGCTTAATGAAGGTTCCGGCGTCACCAGAGCAGCAAATTTTTCAAGCGCCTGTTTGCGGATGAGATCGTTGCGGCTCACGCTTGCATCATTGGCGACAGCTGCCAGCAACTTATCTTCGTCGTAATAAAGCGGGTCAGATCCCGACACACCCAATTGCGAGCGAAGTTTGGAAAATTCGATCAGGCGCTGGTTGACGATATTGGCGACTTCATCGGGTTTTTTGTAGTGTTTGCCGCCCTTGATCGGCAGCTTGTCGTTCAACAGAAGTTCGGTCATGATGGCGCCATAGGCGTTACTTGCAAAAATTTGGTTGCGAATTTGGTTGGTTTCAAGCCGGGTTTGATAGTTTGGATCCTGAGGGTCCAGTTTGCTGCCGTCCTGATTGATTTCAGCAGGCAGCGCCGCGTTGGCGGCGGCGTCGCAGAATGAAGTTAGCTGACCTTCGTTTTGCAGACGAACCATATCGTTACCTATGGCGG
>CAVUMJ010000294.1:0-6845 GCA_963741375.1 uncultured Pseudomonadota bacterium | reverse complement strand
TTTTATTTGCATCTTACTTCGTTCAGTTAGTGTCTACCACAACAGCAGGCTATACGGGAAACTTCAACAAATATTCATTCACCAAAACTGATTTTGCCAGCCACCGAACTCCCGGCAAAAAAACCGGAAACGATCATCAAGCCTAATTCAAAGCCTCCAATAGCCAAGCCGGACGCCCTCATAGTGCAAGCTAATCCTGCGCTTCCTGCTGTCAAACCCGAAAATTCCTCCGCCAGCATCCCTAAAATAGTGGCGAACCTTTATCATCAGGCGCAAATCAGTCAATCCGCTGCAAGCAGCCGGGACGCATTGCTGACAGCTCTGGCGCTAGACCCGCATTATTTACCGGCCCGGACGTTGTTATTGCAAACTTTATTAAAAATGCATGCATCAGACGCGGAAATCAATGCTTTTACTGAAAAAAGCCTGCAATTGTTTCCGGATAACTTGTTGTTTATCAAAACCCAAGCCCATTTGTACGTGCAACAAAAGCGCTTTAATGAGGCTATTCAACTACTGGAACAGATTGACGCCAAAAGAGTCGAAGATAGCGGGTATTTGTCTTTATTGGCCGCCAGTTACCAACAATTACAGCGTTTCCCGCAAGCTGAACGCATATATCAAAAACTCACTCAAATCCAGCCTGATAAAGCTGAAAACTGGTTAGGATGGGCCATCTGCCTCGACAAATTGAATCAACCTCAAGATGCGGCGCGGGCTTATAGAGAGGCCTTGAATAAAAATACTTTGAATAGCCAAGTTGTGGACTATATTAATCAAAGACTAAGCGCTTTTAATTGAAACTGTAATGGAACAACCGCAAAAAAAAATTCGTATCGGCGACCTGCTGGTCCAGCATCGCATCATTAGCCACGATCAACTGATGTCCGCTTTGGTTGAACAAAAGAAAACCGGGCGTAAGCTTGGCAGGACCTTAATTGACCTGAATTTTATCAAGGAAACCGATTTACTCAGCTTCCTATCGCGTCAGTTGCAAATTCCTTTCATCGATATTACCCAATACAAGCGCAAAGCGGAAATTGTCAAGGAGCTGCCGGAAAGTCTGGCCAGACGCTTTCGGGTGATGCTGCTGGAAAGCAATGCTAACGATGTGCTGTTGGCGATGGCGGACCCCACTGATTTAATGGGATTGGACGAAGTCAGCAGAGTCTTGAAAAAACGGATACGCCAGGCGGTAGTCAGAGAATCCGATCTGCTCAATGCAATTGACCAGTCCTATCGGCGCACCATGGAAATCAGCAACCTGGCCGATCAGTTAAGCGATGAGCTAGCGGAAAATCAATTCGATTTGAACACCCTGCTTTCCGGCAGCGAAGTTACCGATGCCCCGGTGGTCAAGTTATTGCAATCCATTTTTGAAGACGCCGTGCAAACCAACGCCTCCGACATTCACATTGAACCGGACGAACATGTGTTACGCATCCGGCAGCGGATAGACGGCATATTGAATGAACAGATTCTGGACAACGTCAACATTGCCCCGGCGCTGGTCGTCCGCTTAAAATTAATGTGCGGCCTGAATATTTCCGAAAAACGTCTACCCCAGGATGGCCGCTTTAACATCCGGGTTAAAAACAAATCTCTGGATGTGCGGCTTTCCACCTTGCCGATACAAAATGGCGAATCGGTGGTCATGCGGCTGCTGGATCAATCCAAAGGTCTGCTGGACATGGAACTGCTGGGCATGCCCGCGGAAATGCTCAAGCGATTTAAAACCCATATCAGCGCCACACAAGGCCTGGTTCTGGTCACCGGCCCTACCGGTAGCGGTAAAACCACTACTCTATATGCGGCCTTGTCCTCCATCAATTACCCGCAGACTAAAATCATTACCGCCGAAGATCCGGTAGAATACAGTCTGCCCCGCATCAATCAGGCTCAAATCAACGATAAAATCGGCATGAGCTTTGCCAGCGTCCTAAGATCAGCGCTTCGGCAAGACCCTGACGTCATTCTGGTCGGCGAGATTCGTGACCGGGAAACCGCAGAAATTGCGGTTCGCGCCTCCATTACCGGTCACTTGGTGTTATCCACCCTGCATACCAATGGCGCTGTCGAAACTGCCACCCGCTTATTGGACATGGGCATAGAGGGCTACATTCTAGCCAGCTCCCTAAAAATGATTGTTGCCCAACGTCTGGTCAGGAAAATTTGCGACCGCTGTGTCATGGATGTTCAAATTGATGAAGCCCAATCCATCTGGCTGGAAAAATTTTTTAACATTCAAACCGCTAATATGGTCGTTAAAAAAGGCGCAGGCTGTCCACATTGTAACCATGTTGGTTATCGCGGGCGCATGGGGGTTTACGAGTTGCTGGAAATGCGCCACGAAACCCTGGATGCCCTGCGCAGAAATAATAGCGCCGACTTTATCAGCGCCGCAAAATCTTCGCCCGGTTTCAAAAGCTTTACCTCCCAGGCCTTGGAACTGGTAGAGCAGGGCCTAACTTCACTGCATGAAGTGATGCGTATTGCCGAGAGTTAAACCATGCCCACTTTTACTTATAAAGCCCGTAATAATGCCGGCAAACTGATTAACGGCAAACTGGATGCCGAGTCGGCGCAGATTGCCGCCCAAACTCTGCTAAATCGCGGCCAGACCCCAATTGCCATCCAAGCTTTCAAAGAAAGCAGCGATATGATGGAAAAGCTGGCCTATTGGCAGGCCATGCAAAAAATCAATATCAACGACCTGATTTTGTTTAGCCGGCAAATGCATAGCCTGATCAAAGCCGGGGTGCCGATGATCCGCGCCATCAATAGTTTGGCGGAATCAAATCGCAATATAGCCTTAAAACAGACTTTTCTGAGTATTTCTCAAAAATTGGAAGCCGGGCAACCCCTTTCTCAAGCCATGTCTCAACACAGCAAAATTTTCCCTCTTCTGCTTATCAGTATTGTCAATATCGGCGAGACCACCGGTAGCCTTGAGAAGGCTTTTTATCAGATCGGCCAATATTTGAACCGGGACAAAGAAACCCAAAACCGGGTTAAATCGGCTTTGCGTTACCCTACTATGGTGATTGCCGCCATCACAATCGCCATGGCAATCGTCAATATTTACGTAATTCCGTCTTTCAAGGGAGTATTTGACAAAATTGGCGCGGAATTACCTTGGCAAACCAAGATGCTGATGACTGTTTCCGACTTCAGCGTCCACTACTGGCCTCATATGATTGCCGGAATATTTGCGCTATTTCTGGTATTCCGTAAATACATCAGCACTGCGGAGGGCGTTAAACAATGGCATTGGCTATTGCTAAAAATGCCTGTGGTCGGCAGTATTATTGAAGGCTCGATAATGGAACGCTTCTGCCGCTCGTTTGGAATGATCTTGGACGCAGGCGTACCCTTGATTCAAGGCATAGCCATTGTCTCAAAATCAGTCGGTAACGAATACATCAGCAACCGCCTGCTGCAAATGCGCATAGGCATCGAAAAAGGCGATAGTATCAGCCGTATGGCCAGGACCATCAATCTTTTTCCGGGGCTGGTGCTGCAAATGCTGGTTGTTGGAGAAGAGTCGGGCAACATCTCGGAAATGTTGCTGGAAGCTGCTGATTTTTACGAAGGTGAAATAGATACTGAGCTGAGAAATCTTTCCAGCGTCATCGAACCCATCTTGATTGTCATCATCGGCATCATGGTGCTGTTGCTGGCTTTAGGCATATTCCTGCCGATGTGGAATTTATCCTCGGCTATGCAGCATTGATCCGCCGGACAGGCTTAAATTTGGTTAATAGCCGTTAGGACTATATCACTGGCTCACTTTCTGACAGGCAAAACAAACATGCAAACCTTCTGCAGTGCGCCGCCAGCCATGCTTTTCCACCGCGACTTCCTGGGAAACTTCCAGCCAGGCTCTGCCATCACTCATTCTGCGGCCGGTACGCTCGCCTTGACGGGTTGAACGACGGGATTCTATGGTTCTGGTGGCCTGCGGGTTGCAGATGTCACAAAAAATAAAGGTTCGTATACTCATAGGTTTCTTCTCATTTGACACGGTGGGCGAACTCTAGCAGTCAACTGACAGCTAATACACTTCCCTAAAATATATTTGTTTGGAATTGCCGGTATAAACTCCAAAAACAGCAGTTGAAGAAGGATTGATGTTACCAGCGCCTAGCCAATTATATTGCAGCCAATTCTGTACCGCCGCGTTGACGGTTAGCGGTCCGGTGGCGCTCGGCGCTTTTAAATAAAGATTAAAGTTGCCGGTTTGATTGCCGGAGGGATTAAGGCTACTGCCTTGAATATAGGTTTCACCACTAGGAGTGGAACCGGCGCATTGCGCTGTCCCGCTCAGGCTTCCCCAGACACAGGTATTGGCCGGCGTTAAGGAATCCGTGGTCAAAGGATCGGTTATGCTCAATGCCGCTACCGAACACTGATCCAGGGGATTCGGCAGAAAATTATAGTTATTATAATATTCCACGGTCATCGGCACATTCATATCGGCCAATTCCGAACCGTTGGCGTTTTGCAAATGCACTCTGCCGTAATAGATAGACTCACCTGACGGCTGCAACATCGTACTGTTGCCGCTGGAGGTGGAAACTAAGTCGCTATCCGTGGCGCTACTGACTATAACATTGATGGCATTGCTAAAAGGGTTGATCATGGCGTTACTTTCCCGGTTATAGGTAAAAGTATCATTGCCTAGGGTGAAGGTCAGACTGCCGCACAGACTGGCGCTGGCGCTACAGCTATCGCTTAGGCTTCTACCGGTAACGGCGCCCGGCGTTGCCGTTAATAGTAAATAATTAACCCCGTCCGCACCCTTTTGTTTGGCGTCGGCGCCTGAGTAAGACAGGGTAAACTGACTTGGCGTCAAACGCATAAAACTACCCGTATAATTTTTGGTCACCGCGCTTAAGGAGTTATAGGCAGTGATGGTGGCAGTTGGTATGGTGCTATAGCTAATGGTTTGGCCATTATAGGAAAAACTGCTGCAGGCATGAGCAAAACTGCCATTACCGGCCCAACTAGTTAAAAAATGATCGGGAATAAAGCGTCCGTAATATTGGGTTTCCGAAGTGTTGCCAAAATAGCAGCCATATTGACCGCTGACTAAAGAATTGGAATAATTGCTTGTACAGTCGCCCTTTGCGCTATCTATAGCGGTAAAGTTGTTGTCGTACACGCCGTCAGCCTGCAAAGCAAAATAACCGACTTCCGAATAAGCAAAACTGCCGGAAGCCACTCCGGATGCAGCCGCACTAAAACTGCCTGATACATTACCAATATTTTTGGCGCCGGCATGCGCAACCACATTGCTGCTATTAATCACCGGCGTGCCGGTGTACCCGCTATCGGTAGCGGTCGAAGAAGTGGACGGAAAGGCGGTGGCGGTCATGGTAAAGTTGGCGCCGGTTTTAATGGCCGGAGTAGCGGAACCACTGCTGCCCGTTGAATCAGCGGTAGCAGAGGCGCTGACGGCAAAACCGTAAGGCCTTACCGCAAAATCATCGGTAGAGCAACTGACTATACTCGGCGACTGATTGGCATCGGTAACTCTGCAGCCCAAATCGGCATAGGCGGAACCGGTTGCCGCAATTGCTGCGGTATGCCGCCCCTGATCTGCGCCGGTAAAAGTCACAGTCTGCGACGACACCGGGGTCCGGCTGGCGCAGGCCATAGCGCTAGGCCCTTTAACCAGCTCCAGTGTCACATTTTTACTGGCGGTATTCACATAATTGCTATCGATACTGCCGCTGGAAGTCAGCGCCACCACATCCAGATTAAAACCGGTTCCGGTCAGTTTGGTGTAGAGATCGCCGCCGGTTGCTCCTCCCACTTCCACACAGTTAAATGAGCCGGGCAGTACGCCGTTGATATAGGACGGACAAGTATGAGTCTGGCCGAGACGGCCGCCTGCCTGGGACACCATGCGCTTGCCCTTTCCGATCGCGGTGGTCTCTCCGGTGCGCCACGCTTCTTCAAAGCGGCGCGCAAACTGGGTCTGCAACCCATCGTGGGAGCGGAGATCGCGATCGAAGTGCCAGGGACGCAGGTACCACCCTTGCTGCTGCTCGTGGAAAACCGCACCGGCTACCGCAACCTGTGTCGCCTGCTCACGGCTATGAAGGCGGCTAAGCACAAAGGAGAGGGGACGGCCAGCCACACGCTGCTGGCTTCGCATGCCGATGGACTGATCGCACTCGCCGGTGCGAGCCCGCGTGATGATGTGGCTGTGCTGACGAAGACGCTGCCCACTTTGCCGATGATTGCGCCGCGCATCCACAGGCCGGTCGTCTGATCGAGAAAATTGCGCATCTGTGCCGCCATATTGCCAAAACGGGTCGGCGTGCCGAAAATGACGGCATCCGCGTCCGCCAATTGCTCGGTCTCCGCCACGGGGATATGGGCGAAGGCCTGCTGCGCCGCCAGCGCCCCCGCGCGCTCCAACGCCTCTTCGGGTACCAGTTCGGGCACGCGCAACACGGTGACCTCAGTGCCGGCCACCTCGCTCGCCCCAGCCGCGACAGCTTCCGCCATCTGGAAAATATGACCGTACATGCTGTAGAACACCACCTGTATCTTTGCCATATTGGTTCTCCTTTCACATGAGATTCAGGATGCGGGATGCAGGATTCACGGACCTGTCACCGGGGGGTAGCAGAGCAAAATCAATGGTTAACACGAAGAGTATAACGTTTTTCTCGCGCCGCATGCGGGCGAGAGCAAGACAAGTCACGCCCGACCGTATACTGCCGGCAACCGAATCGTCCCCATGAACAACATACCCCATGTAGCAGGGGCATAGCTCATTGCAGTAGCTAATGATCGTAAATAAAAGATAGACGGAAAGTAAACTTCGAATA
>CAVUMJ010000293.1:0-4962 GCA_963741375.1 uncultured Pseudomonadota bacterium | reverse complement strand
TATGGAAATTAAGGCGGCAGGATTTGCCATTGAATCACATCGTTCGCTGGATACCATCATTTTAATAAAATTAAAAAATAAACAATGAATATTAAAGTGTTTCCTTCTCTGCGCACCATCATTAAAGTCCTGGGTTTAGTCATGTGTTGGCCTATGATAAGTCAGGCTGACCGCGGCTGTGCTAGCTGTCCGGAAATGGTATCCCTACCCATAGGGATCACAATGGGCAAGTATGAAGTCACTCAAGGCGAGTGGCAGGCTGTCATGGGCAACAATCCAGCCTATTTTTCAGCTTGCGGCGACCGCTGTCCGGTAGAACAGGTGAATTGGGATGAGGTTCAGACCTTTATCCGGCGGCTCAACCAACAAACCGGTAAACATTACCGTTTACCGACTGAACAGGAATGGTTCAACTCCTGTCAGGCTGGATTGAGTACTAGCTATTGTGGTTCCGACCATGTTGATGACGTGGCCTGGTATGCAAGCAATTCAGGAGGCGCCAGCCATGTAGTTGGACAAAAACAAGCAAATGCCTGGGGCTTGTACGATATGTCCGGCAATGTTTTTGAGTGGACCAGCAGTTGTTATGAAAAAGAATGCACCCACCGGATTGGCCGCGGGGGTGCTTGGGCCTATAAGGCGGCGAACGTTATTGCCGCTTACCGCTTGGGCTTCTCCCCAGAGTATAAGGGTGGTAATCTTGGATTCCGTCTGGTAC
Organism: uncultured Pseudomonadota bacterium; assembly: GCA_963741375.1. GTDB lineage: Bacteria > Pseudomonadota > Gammaproteobacteria > Methylococcales > Methylomonadaceae > Methylomonas. The sequence goes on along the minus strand of CAVUMJ010000293.1, from coordinate 4,244 downwards.
AAAATCCTTAACTTTACAAAAAAGGGACTCGAAATGAGCCCCTTTCAACGCTTTACCTAGCGTTTACAACACAGTCTTGCGACGGCTTAAACCTAGCATTCCAAACAAACCGCTTAGCATCAACCAAACACTAGTTGGCACAGGTACAGCCGACAATCCGTCCGCCGCCAGACCGGCAGGTGTCAGGCTATAGCCAATCACATTCAGCGCTGTCAGTTCGTTAGGGCCTAGATTTAACGCAGCTACGCCAGGAGTGCCAAAGGCATCCTGAACTTGTGGGCCTCCGGAATGATTTCCCCAATCCCCAAAGTCCGAGCCACCGGAACCATCTTGGTTAAAATTCACTAAATTAGTCTTACCGCCATCAATGGAAAAATAGGCCGTAGCAGTTGGATCGAACGTAAAACTACTGACGCCAGGAGCGCTATAGCGGAAAAGATCCAAGCCGCTGATATCCGTCGGCAGCGTTGTCGGCGGAGTATTTCCAGGCTGGTAGAGTGTCGAACCATTACCGCCGATTCCGAGAACTTCGTCGATCTCATGCGCGGCCACAGATTGCAGCGCATAGTTGTTGGGATTCGTGTCGGAAGGGGATGCATTCATTGCCGATAAGTTAAGGCTAATAGTGCTATTGAATCCACCGTTGCCGTTGACTAGATTGTTTGCGTCCGTGGTATCGCCTAGAGTCGCCAGATTGGCAGCGGTCAGTAATACTTGCGTAGCGTTATTGATCCCGGAATTCGGTCCTGCTGGCAAAGTGGCGAAGGCAGTGACTTGGTTCGCCGTTTGATTCGGCAGCGCCAGCAGATCGGCGCGATAAGTGGAATAACTGATGTCGGCCTGCGGAGAACTACTGGCGCCAAGACCACTGCTCGAGTTTTGGAAATCGATGCTAACGTTGACTGGAGCGTTAGTAGTGACATCGTTAGTAATATTTGCAATGGCCGCGTTGATCCCAGCCTCTACTGCTGATGCGTTCGAAAGACTGGTGATCGAGGAATCAAAAGTCGCCGTAATGTTGAGGTTGGACGCAGCAGAAACCGGAGCGGCGTTGATAGCAGCCCCAAGACCTAGCCCAAATGTTACCAGCACTGCACCTCTAGATTGTTTAATATGTTGCATATCATTTTCCTTTAGTAGTGTAAATTACCCGTTATGGGAATAAGCACGGCAAGCCGTATGAGAAGGTTTGAATAATTAATTGTGCAATTAACGATTGATACATAAAATACTTATCTGCTAGCATTTCACTCAGCAATCTTGTTGTAACAATTATGTAACATATTAATATCATTACGAATTATTCAAAATCACCCTAACATAATTTTAAACAAACCACAACACCTTACCTAAAAGTCACATCACTTTTTTAGTAATGCTTCGCTGTTCGAGTATGGCAATTTGCCACCGGCTACGGAACTATCTGATAACCTCCTAGGAGGCTGTCCGAGAATAGGAACCGTAGGGCATAGGGCGCAATAGGCGTTAGCCGTATTGCGCCGCATGTTGGCCTTCGATTATCCGGCGTATTACGCTTCGCTAATACACTCTATGGCCCTGTCCGAGAATAGAACATTCTCGGACAGGGCCATAGGGTGACACTGACTTTGAATAATGAAAGAAAATTAAAATTATGACAGACCAAATTGCCAAAAGGCATATTCATGCCGGCAAATCGGCATACAACATCGATTTTGTTACTCCCTATGGCTTCAACCCGGATTAGAATGCATCGTCAAATGCCCTCACGTTATACTCCTTTTCAGGTTTTTTAGAGGCTGCATGGACAGCATAAGATTTCGACTAAGCGGTTGAGATTTTATTACACAGACTGGCTCATAATAAATTCTAACTGCTTTAATGATTAGCAGACTGATTCAGGCATCTTCTTCGCTAGCCTGCTTACTATCCAACAAACCTTCTTCCCGGATAAATGCTTTAAACTTCTTCATCACCGGACGGGAAATTGCGGTTTCCGCCAGCAGACGTTTTTCGTAAATATGCATTTTCAATTGCTCGTCATCACTGCGCTCGCGGGCTTGATCTATCAAAGCGTTCAGTTCAGCGCCGAATAACTCCCCCTCTCTGGTCTTGATTTGATCATAAAGCAAAGTCATCACCATTTTTTCTGTTGGCGGCATCTTGCATTTACCATCCAGAATCTTCAGCATCACAGTCACCGCACAATCTATCTGTATAGGCAGCAGCGGGTGAGCGGCAAGCCAAAGCCTGACCTGTTCCGCCGTCATCCGATATCCTCGCCTGCAGCCGTTCTTTGTGTGTAATCCAATAAGGATTCCGCTATGGCGGCATAAGCATATTCGGAAACAGCCCGCACCCCTATGGCATGAACCTTATCGGTGGGGCCATCGCCTATCCTGGCGACAAACACGGCATGGCAATCTTTGATGGCCGCCAATATCCCGGCCATGGCGGATTGATCGGAATGTTGCCCCAAACAGTAATTGGCCACTTCACGGGTTTCCAATAACTCACAACTATCAGGTGTAGCGTGATAAATATGAAATTGCTTGGCATGCCCAAAGTGTTCGTTGATAGCAATACCGTCCTTGCTGGCAACCGCCAGTTTTATTGGAAACTCAATCACAAGGGAGCCCTCTGCTCAGAACCGTTCCAAAGATCTTTGGCCGCTAATGAATGATTCATTTTATTGACATCTAACATATTGGCTTGGTTTTGGAACGTGAATATCCAAACTGAAAAACAGCATCAAATCACTGAACTGCTTCTTTTAGATTCTTGCCGGCTTTAAAAGAAGGAATTTTGGCTGCTGCAATAGTAATTGCCTCACCTGTTTGCGGGTTCCGGCCACTTCGTTCTGCTCTATTCTTCACCTCAAAAGTTCCAAAACCAACCAACACAATCGAATCGCCCGATTTCAGGGTTGACTCTATGGTTAGCGCCAGCGCGTCCAAAGCCCGGCCTGCATCGGCCTTAGTCAGCCCTGATTCGGTAGCAATAGCCTGGATTAGTTCGGATTTATTCATGAAAATTTCCTAAAGATTAATTACAAAACTGAAACTCACTGGAGACAGAACTTATTCCCGGCAAGGTAGGGCAACTGTATAAAAGTTTACCATAAGCAAAAAAGGTAGTTTATTTTTTAGAAAGTTTTAGGTTTTCACCAATATTCTTCATCCTAAAAATGCAGAATAAACCCTTTTGATCACCAAAACAAACTGAACTATACCCAGCGCATACAAAGAATGACCGATTTGATTGCCGAAGATCATCCACAAACTAAATCTATTTTCATATAACATCAAGAAAATGGTTATGATATGTAACGGAAAGCATTTGCTTTCCAATTTAAACCTTATAGCCATAAACTATAACGTCAATTCAGCATGGATTCGCCATATGCTATTCAGGCCATCAGCTAGCCTGTAATGGTAATATCAAATTCGTAGCGACCGGAACTTACATCTCCTGCTCCATTGTTCCGGTTCCTCAATTCCATACTGGAAAGATGTGTTTTTTAAGAATATTGGCAACATCCAACCATTACAAAACTTTAAAACTTATGAACATCATCAAAAAAATTGCATTTATCCTGGTTATGGCAATGCCTTTTAGCTTAAGCAGTACAATTGTATACGCTGAACAAGCTGCCAGCATTTCAGCCACTTCAGCACAGACTGTTACACTGATTGAAAAAGCTTTAGTTGAAATTAGCAAAAGTGATTTTTCAGCAGCCCAAGTGATATTAAAAGCCGCGCGCACGGGTTCCGATTCCATTTCCAGTCAATCTGAAGCCGCCAAAAAAGCCCACGCTTTCCTCATCCAAGGTCAAATATCGGCCAAAAAGGGCGATATTGCAAAATCTACCGAAGAATTAAACAAAGCAATAGAGTTGTATAAGTCTATTTAAACCGAATGAAAGCCGGGTTGGAACATCTGCAACCGTTACAATCCGGCTTGTGGCTAGCCAGCGACCAAGGCTAACCATTTTTTGCAGTTCAGTTCGGCTGGAATGCCAAACATCCCCGCCTTTGACAATACGTGATTGTGCTTATCCCGGCATGCCTATGTGAAGTAGCATGAAACTCAGTTTAGTCAGAGCAAAATATCATTCCAAAGCGCCGTATCAATAAATTCCATGGTATTTTAGTTTTATCTCGGCAATAGATATGTTATAGACAACTAGGAGGCTGTCCGGGAATAGAAACCGTAGCGAGGGAAAGCCCATTTTGAGTCAGATTTTTTGCGCATTTGAGGCACAA
>CAVUMJ010000292.1:0-12371 GCA_963741375.1 uncultured Pseudomonadota bacterium | reverse complement strand
AGAGTGCGAATTGTCCGTTCCAGAGCTGATTCCGCTTCACCGCAACTACTATCGCCACTGCAATATAAATCAGTTTTTCTATGGCTAATAAACCGAACGCCATCTGGTGAGGCCTCATAAATCAAAAACTCTTTGGCATGACCGAAGTGCATATTGATCAAGCCCTGACCACTACTGGCTACTGCCATCAATACCGGTCTGGTGGTCATCTTTTCTTCAGCGGCAAATTTTTCATGCGCTTCCGACTTGGCAGCCCGTTTACTATTCATTTCTTCAGCAATGGCCTCATGAATCACCTTGCGTTTTTCCATTGCCGCCTGATAATCGATTTCCATTTCTTCGATTTTGTCCATAGTGAATTCATCGCCACGATCTTCTCCCAGCAAACCTACCGCATCAGCCCGGCATTGACGACAATGGCGCATCATATTCATATCGCCGGAACAGCTATCCTGTAATGCTTGTAATTCCAGTGCTGTTGGGCCTCGTTGCCCCATTACGCCATAAAAAGTGCCATGTTCCGCCTCAGCAATTAACGGCATCACATTATGTAAAAAAGCACCTTTAGCTTTAACAATTTTACTAACTTCAGCCAAATGCTGATCATTAATACCAGGTATCATAACTGAATTAACTTTAACTAAAATTCCTTTGGCAACCAGCATTTCCAAGCCTTTTTGCTGTTGCTCTATCAAAATTTTGGCAGCTTTCTTACCCTTGATACGGCGGTTTTCCCAAAAAATCCAAGGATAAATTTTAGCGCCTACTTCAGGATCAACGCAGTTAATGGTAATAGTGACATGATCGATATTATGTTTAGACAATTCTTCTACCGAATCAGGCAAAGCGAGACCATTGGTAGAAACACATAATTTGATGTCCGGCGCTTCCTGACTTAATCTTCTGAAAGTTTCAAAAGTACGCTCAGGGTTGGCAAGCGGATCGCCTGGGCCCGCAATACCTAAAACAGTCATTTGCGGAATATTTGCAGCAACAGCCATGGTTTTCTTCACAGCCTGATCCGGCGTTAACAGCTCAGAAACCACACCTGGTCTAGATTCATTAGCACAATCATATTTTCTATTGCAATAATGACATTGAATATTGCAAGCCGGCGCCACGGCAACATGCATACGGGCGAAATAGTGGTGGGCGTCTTCAGAGTAACATGGGTGATTTTGCACTTTCTCTCTGATTTCATCACTCAGATGATTTAATTGGTCATCAGTTGATCCGCAAGAACCTGCTGAACAACCGCCTTTTTCAGCTGGCTGTTCGTTTAAGACTGGCAATTCCATAAAACTCTCCTAACATGATTGGTTTATAAGAGAGTTAGCACAGGTCATGCCAGATATTTTTAACTCATAAGCAATTGATATATATAAATTAAATTTAATTTAATTTAATAAATGTCGCAATGATCACAAGATTGTGTTTGTAACGGCACAATCATTCTGTTTGATGTTTGGAGGCTTTCGGACAAAAATAGCATTAATTAGGACGTTTCAACCATTTTTTAAAGAAGAATGGTTGAAACCAAACAGACTAAAATGTCAAAATAAAATGATATCTGAACAGTACTACTTTGAAATTAAACAAAATTACCACAATTATTTAATGATTTCGGTTTTGGAAGGAATGGTAGTCATCTCTTTGGCATCCGGACCCATCGCCACAGAATAGTCAGTGGATGAAATAACAGTTTGACTGGATATATCGACGATACGCAAGGATAGATAAACATGTTTACGTCCTGGTGCATAAGAACCTACCACTACAGCTTTAGCGCCTAATATATTCAGCGCTTCTTTGGTTTTTTCCGGTAACTGTAATATGCCGGCTTCGTTTTTAGCAAACAATTCAGTGGGTAGCTCCATTCCTGTTACTTGATAACCTGCATTTTGCAAAGCGGAGGAAATCTGGTCAGAGACAATACGTCCAAATGGTAGCGTTTGACCCAGATCGTGAACATTAATAAGAGAATTAATCACCACCAGACTGCCCTTAGGTAAAGGTTGCCGTAATTTGTGCAGTAAATTGTCAACAGCTTCATAACTAACCTCGACCAGATCATCATCTTTAGGTTCGCTATTTAAATAGATGGCTCTGGTACAACCGGACAAAAACATAAACAATGTGATAATTAAAATCACCTTTTTTTCGAACATTCTAACTCTCCATTATTATTGCGGCTTTTAAGTGCTTAAAAGGTCGTCCACTCAATAATAAACTTTAAATACGTTTACAATAAGAACAATGCAACTTAATCAGATTCATTAATTCGGTAATTTAAATTTCGGTGGCGACTATCTGCTTAGTAGCTTAGTGAATTTGGTGACTAATTAAATTTGGAATAAGCACTCAATCACTATCAGGAAAACATTACTGCAAACCAGTATTTTACTAAGTTAGAAGAAGGGGCTTTCACTTTGAAAAGTTCGCTAAGCAATGCGGTATATTTGCATTGTAGTATTTTAAAGGCTAGGGAGAGATTTTAACAACCAGTATTATCATATTGTCTTCCTTGCCCGGGGAAAAACATCTACCTATGCTTTTCCCCGGATGTCCCTGGCATCATTGTTTTCCATGTTCGTGGGGGAGAGAACTTAACATCCTTGATACCGTCAAATATATAGCAAAACACAGGCCAAAATATTTAATCATTTATTATCAATATGATATGATTTTAATTTATTAAAAATAAATAAATCTATGTTATTTAACTCATTTTTTTCAATTTATTTTAAATTTTTGGGGCATATCCCTTAAGACAGTATTAATTGTTTCAAAAGTTTTTGCCTTCAGCATGCGCCATGTCAGAGGTCTTGGGAATCGGGGGTGTTTGGCAAAGGTTTCGCCAGCATGTGCTGGTATTTGCTCCTGCAATACCAGCATACACAACATCCATGTCGATAATGCTGGCGCAAAGCTTACAAGGACGTACTTGCGGCGTCCTTTGACAAACACCACCGGTTTCCAAGACCGGGGAATGCCAATAACCTAAATGGGTAGCGGTTTCTCGTTATTCGCTTAATGCGAAAACTTATGCAACTATTAATATATTTATATTTAAAACTGAAATTTGAATTAGGTTTTGGATTTTTTCTTTACTGATGTTGGATAATAAAGACTTTGAATTTTTTCCGTTATTATTAATCTTGAACCATTTCCGGCGCCCCACTCGTTATCAAAAGCTCCAAACCAGACGCACAAACTCGTTTAGTTTTTGGCAAAAAGTAAAACGCGGCATGATTTTTTGCCTGGTGTTGTTCCTGGTCTGCTCAATTTCACTGGTTGCTATCTTTAGTAAAATCAACCCGCCTACAACTGCTTTTATGCTCCAACAGCATTGGCAGGATTTTCTTGAAAATGCAGGATATCAACCCATCAGTCAAAATTGGATTAGTAAAACCGAAATATCCGGATATGCTAGTGATGCGGTCATTGCATCTGAAGATCAGTTATTTTACAAACATAATGGCTTTGACGTACATGCCATAAACCAAGCCTTTAATCGTTATCAACATGATGGAAAACTACGCGGCGCCAGTACTATCAGCCAGCAAGTAGCAAAGAACTTATTCCTTAGCCCGGCAAAAAACTTTTTGCGCAAGGGCTTGGAAATCTGGTTTACGGTTTTGATTGAAATGATATGGGACAAATCACGAATTTTAGAAATGTATCTTAATATTGCCGAGTTTGGAGACCATTTATTTGGAATAGAAGCAGCCAGTCGCCGCTATTTTGGCATAGCGGCAAAACAACTCAATGCCGAGCAGGCTGCTTTGCTTGCGGCGACTTTGCCTAATCCTCTCCAATTGAAAGCCGATCAACCTAGCGAATACTTATACAAACGGCAGAAATGGATTTTGGGGCAGATGCGAAATTTAAATTATCCGTCAGCTAACTAAAGTTTCTGCCATAAAAAATTTCGGCCATTTCTTCGTGTAATTGTTCCTGAATTTCTTCTTTTTCTTCTTCAGTAAAATTACTTTCCTTTTCGAATAAATAGTTTTCCAGCTCGGTCTCTTTCAGTCTCATTTTGGTATGAAAAATGTTTTCCTGATAAACATTCACATCAATCATCTGATACAGCTCTTTAGTACTTTCGGCTATATAGTTTTGTATGGAATTAATTTTGTGATCAATATAAATCTTCTGGCCGGAAACATCCCTAGTGAATCCTCTGACTCTATAGTCCATGATAACAATATCTGATTCGAAGCTATGAATCAGATAATTCAGCGCTTTCAATGGCGAAATCTGTCCGCAGGTGGAAACATCGATATCCGCTCTAAACGTACAGATATCAGTATCGGGATGGCTCTCCGGGTAGGTATGAACCGTAATATGACTTTTATCAAGATGAGCAAGTATGGTATCCGGCAAAGGTCCGGGAGACTCCGAATTCATGCCGGCAGGAATAACCGCACCCTCTGATATCAGCATTGTCACGCTGGCTCCTTGTGGGTCGTAATCCTGGTGGGCAATATTCAAAATCTGGGCGCCAATGATATTGGCCACATCTTTTAAAATTTGAGTCAAGCGTTTGGCGTTATAGGCTTCATCAATATATTCAATATAAGCCTTTTCCTGCTCTTTAGGCGCATAACAAACATCGTATATATTGAAACTCAACGATTTGGTTAGGTTATTAAACCCGTGCAATTGTAATTTACTCAACCTCTCAACCCTCTATAACTTCAAAATCATGACTTATTTCCACTCCTGCTCTACCCAACATAATTGAAGCGGAGCAATATTTTTCTGCAGAAAGTTTAACAGCTCGCTCCACCGCTGCAGATGGTAAATTTCTACCTGTTATCTTAAAGTGTAAATGAATTTTACTAAAAACACTCGGTATCGTATCCACTCGTTCTGCAGCCAGTTCGGCAGTACACGCCAAAATTTCATGCCGGCCTTTTTCCAGAATATCGACAATATCGAAAGTAGAACAACCACCTACGCCTAAAAGCAACATTTCCATTGGCCGCAAACCAATATTCCGTCCGCCATGGTCTGGCGGACCATCCATGACAACCGCATGGCCGCTATCTGACTCACCAACAAACATTCTGCCGTCTATCCATTTTATTGTTGCATGCATATTTATAACCAAAGTAACTGAAATGACAAGAATTCTACAATGCTAACAAAGATTGTATTGAATTTTTTTTGCAAATCTTCTCTACTTTAGTTAGGGTAGGCTATCTATAAACATAATTTACGACAACGAGATGGGCTCTGTGAAACTTAATAAAATTTCTCCGGCGGCTTTAACTGCCTTTCTGCATTTTTGTCATGTCCGCAATTATCCAGCGAAAATGACTATTGTTCGGCCAGGTGATGTCGGCGACAAATTATTTTTTGTCGTTGATGGATCAGTCAGTGTCAGTGTTGAAGATGAAGACGGTCACGAATTAATACTTGCTTATTTGAACAAACACGATTTTGTAGGTGAAATTGGTGTTTTTAAAACCAGTGAAACCAGAAGCGCGTTAGTTAAAACCCGTACTCGCTGTCAAATGGCGGAAATTGGTTATGACCGCTTCAAACTGCTGCTCAATAACGATTTGCGTGAGCATGCAGTTGAAATCCTTACTGTCTTGGGAGAACAGCTTTCTGCCCGTCTTCTCATCACTAGCAGAAAATTTATGGATTTGGCTTTTTTAGATGTAGCAGGCCGTATCGCTCATACTTTACTGGATTTGGCTAAGGAGCCTGACGCCATTACTCATCCTGAAGGTATGCAGTTACATATTACTCGACAGGAAATCGGCAGGATTGTTGGCTGCTCCAGAGAAATGGCCGGTAGAGTTCTGAAAGACCTGGAAGATAAGGGATTAATTACCGCTCATGGCAAAACTATCGTGGTGTTTGGAACGCGGTGAGTCATTGCTTGATCTCTTACTCCTCGCGCCAGCCAAAGCAGTTCTCGGGAATAGGCGCGGGGATTCCGGATAGAACGGATATTCCCCAATTTCTCCCATCCGGAACAACTGCCAATTTAAATTATCGCCACGCCGGAGTGGTTATTTAATGCTGACCACTTTCGGTAACAATCACCCCTAAACCATTTTTCTTTAAGAGTTCCATGATTGTAGAAACACTGGAAGGGTTATCATACGGGCCTATTTTAACGCGATGCCAGATTACCGTACCGACTTTGGCTTTTTCTATTCGCGATTCTATACCCAATTGCGCCAATTTGGCTTTTTGATGCTCCGCTTCTGATGCATCTCTAAACGAACCTGCCTGCATAATATATTTTGCCGCTTTTGATTTTCCGACTAATTCCTCTCTGATTCTAGTCTTAATCTCATAATCAGGAACCTCAATTTCTTCTTGAGGCAAAATGGTATAGAAATCGTAACGAGGCTCTTCCGTGTCTTTATTCGACTGTTCTGAAATTTTTTCAGTTTTTTTCACTTCTATAACGGAATCTTGTGTAAGATTTTCCGATACTTGATGCTTTTCAGTTTCAGGTTTAGCGGAAATCAATTCCGCCACCATTTTCCAAATCATATTTAGAAACACAACAAAGACCACAATCAGCACAATAATCGCCAGCCAACGCCAAATAGCCTTGCCCGGTTCTTTCTTACGCGTCCTATTACTTGCGTAACGTGAATTCTGTGCTCGATGTTTATAGTCTCTAGCCATTACATTGCTTCAGGCATATTGATTTTAAGCAATGTTGAGGCATTGCTTAAAATCTGTTTAACTGCACAAATCAGATTGAGACGGGCATTACAAAGCTTTTGGTTTTCCACCAGAAACTGATGGGCATTGTAGTAACTATGGAATTGGTTAGACAGCTCGCGCATATAGTGAATTAACTGATGCGGCTCAAACTGAATTGCCGCTCTTTGCAGAATTTCAGGGTATTTCGCTAGTGTGGTCAACAATTCAGTTTCAATTTCTTCAGTCAGCAGATTTAAATTTTCCATGCCCAATTGCAAATCCCGCTGCAGATTTTTCTCTTCCATTTGCCGCAATACACTGCAAACTCTTGCATGAGCATATTGAACATAATAAACCGGATTTTCGTTACTTTTGGAAGTGGCTAATTTTAAATCAAAATCCATATGTTGTTCGGACTTACGCATCATATAAAAAAACCGGCAGGCATCCTTACCTACCTCATTCCGCAATTGCCTCAATGTCACGAACTCACCCGAACGCGTAGACATCTGAACTTTTTCCTGACCTCTATATAAAACTGCAAACTGTACAAGCAACACCTTCAGTTTGGTTTCATCGGCGCCCAAAGCAGTCATTGCCGCCTTAACCCTGGGAATATAACCGTGATGATCTGCGCCCCAGATATTGACTATCTGATCAAAACCTCTATCCAATTTATTCATGTGATATGCAATATCAGATGCAAAATAAGTAGTTTGACCATTATCTCGAATTACCACCCGATCCTTCTCATCTCCCAAACGGCTGGATGCAAACCAAACTGCGCCTTCCTGCTTGTAAAGAAAACCTGCTGCATCCAAACGGGCTAAAGCCTGCTGAACGGAACCGTCTTCCATCAATTTACGCTCGGAAAACCATTGTTGATAGCTTACTCCGAATTCAGCTAGATCATCTTTAATATCAGTTAAAATTTCTTCAAGACCAGCCTGAAAAACACAATTATAATTTTCCGAACCCAGCAAAGTTTTTGCTCGATCAATCAGAGCATCTATGTGCTTTTCCTTATCACCGCCGTCAGGCTCATCAGCAGGAATATCATTAAAAACCTGAATGGCCGTGCGCCGATATTGGTCTGCATTTTTTTTGTATAGCCCCACAGCAATATCTCGGACATATTCGCCGCGATAGCCATTGCTTGGAAATGTAAAAACTTCGCCACATTCCTCAAGATAACGCAACCAAATACTAGTAGCCAAAATATCCATTTGCCTGCCGGCGTCATTGACGTAATATTCCCGTTCCACATCATATCCGGCCGCCTCCAGCAAATCAGCGACAGCGGAACCGTAAGCTGCGCCGCGGCCATGTCCAACATGCAAGGGACCTGTGGGATTAGCTGAAACAAACTCAACCTGAATTTTCCGGCCGTTGCCAATATGACTTAACCCAAATTCCTTGCCTAAATCATGAATCTGTTTAACAATTTGATATTGAGTATCAGGATTGATAAAGAAATTGATGAAACCCGGCCCGGCAATTTCAACTTTAGTGATTAAACTATCTTCCGGAAATACCGCTAAAAATTTTTCCGCTAATTGGCGGGGATTAAGATTGGCTGACTTAGCTAATAGCAAAGCAATGTTAGTGGCAAAATCGCCATGACTACTATCTCTGGTGCGTTCCAGACTAATTTGTACCACTGATTCCCGATCTAGAATGCCTTGTACTTTCAAAGCTTCAACAGAATGTTGCAAAAGACATTCAAGTTTGTCACTGCCCGCCTAGCGGCTTCGGCATTAAAACGACGCAGCGTTTTATAATCAATCCCCGGGCCATTCGTTGGCCCCATCCGGAGTCCAGCTTTCATACTTCCCCTTATTTAGGCTAGAGTCTTTTATACCCAGAAGCTCTTTAGTCTTCTCGATATATTTACTATACCCGTAACCTAAAAACTGTATAGTATGTCTTGGACACCGTACAATCTACAATTGACAACCAGTTTTAAGACTAGCATAATAGAAAGAAGTATGTAATATAGGCAAATGCGGGTTTTTTTACGCCGCAGATTGCTTTAAAATCTTAAAAAGGAGTGTAAATGGACGGTCTACTAAATCTTGGACACCATGGGCTCAAACCGGGTTTTGAGCAAATCTCTGTCATTTGTGTACTTTGTGTTGCCGTAATTGCCCTGATATATGCCTGGCTTTTACGCCGCAATGTACTCAAAAAGGACAAGGGTTCCGCCAAGATGCAGGAGGTATGGGAAGCCATCCGCGTCGGCGCGAACAGTTACCTCAAACGTCAGATGAAATCAATTCTCCCAGCGATTGTCGTGCTGACAGTCGCGCTTTTTTTCAGCGTCTATATTGTCAAACCCAGTGATGAGGCAGTACGGGAGTTTGGTAATAATGCCAAAATCATTATAGCAATCGGACGAAGTCTGGCGTTCATCGTCGGCGCCTCATTCTCCATGCTGGTTGGTCAACTCGGCATGCGCATGGCAGTTCAGGCTAACGTGCGAGCCTGCGCCGCTTCTAAGCATGGTCTGAACGAATCACTTTCTATTGCTTACTACGGCGGTACCTTTACCGGTATGCTGACCGATGGTCTGGGTTTACTCGGCGGCACGACTATTTTCATCATCTTCGGTCAGGCGTCACCGGATGCCTTGCTTGGTTTCGGTCTGGGCGGTACCCTGCTGGCGCTCTTCATGCGTGTCGGCGGCGGTATTTACACTAAAGCCGCCGATGTCGGTGCCGACCTCGTCGGTAAAGTTGAAAAAGATATTCCTGAAGACGACCCGCGTAATGCGGCAGTCGTTGCCGACCTGGTCGGTGATAATGTCGGCGACTGCGCCGGTATGGCGGCTGATATTTTCGAAAGCTATGAGGTCACCATTGTTTCCTCAATGTTACTTGGGTATTGCCCTGGTCGAGGCGACAAAAAACCCTATAACCGGAGCACTTAACCTCAAATGGATTGTCTATCCTCTATTATCCGCGGCATTGGCGTCCTCAGCACAATTCTGGGCACTTTCGCCGTACCGATGTGGCAGAAGTTCCCCATCAAATTCCTGCGGGCAGCATGATGCCGAAGATGCGATGTTCCGCTCCTATGAGTTATCCAGTATCTTTACCATCGCCTTGGCATTCGTCGTCGCATTTACCTATGCCCAGGATTGGAAACTGGCAATGCTGACCACTATCGGCGTAGCTCTGGCAGTGGCCTTTAATCCTCTCACCTCTCTGTTCACCTCTACGAAGAAAAACGCCGTCAAAGGTATTGTCAAAGCTACCAGCACCGGACCTGCCACCGCCATCCTTTCCGGTCTATCGGTCGGTATGGAATCCGCTGTTTGGGCGGTGGTTGTCATCTGTATCGCCTTTGCCGGCGGGTTGTTACTTTACAACAGCGCCGGCCCCCTTTATGTACTTTACGGAGTCGCAATGATTGGTATCGGTATGCTCAGCATGACCGGTAACAATGTTGCTATGGACTCCTTCGGCCCTATCTCCGATAATGCCAACGGCATTGCCGAAATGGCATGGCAAGGTCTAGATGATGAGGAAACCAAGAAAGCTCGTCAGGTTATGGCTGACCTTGATGCCGTCGGTAACACCACCAAAGCCATCACCAAGGGTGTGGCCATTGCCTCGGCCGTCATTGCCGCCGTTGCCCTTTTCGCCTCGTTCATGACCGACGTCGGTAGAGTTCAGATACAGTTGGGCTTAACGCAGCTGACTAGTATCGATGTCTCCAGCACCAAGGTATTCATCGGTCTGCTTCTCGGCGGCGCTTTACCCTGGCTGTTCAGTTCGCTCGCCATCCGTGCGGTCAGCCGGGCGGCCGGGCGTATCGTCGAAGAAGTCCGCCGGCAGTTCCGTATCCCCGGTGTGATGGAAGGTACGGTGAAGCCTGACTATGCTCAGGTTGTCGGTATCTCCACTTCATCGGCACAGAAAGAACTGGTACCTCTGGCAGTAATTGCCGTCCTCCTGCCGATTATCGTTGGCATGATATTTGGGGTAGAATCTCTGGGCGGCTTCCTGGCCGGTGTCATCGTCAGCGGTGTATTCCTGGCGGTCTTTATGTCCAATGCCGGCGGCGCCTGGGACAATGCCAAGAAATCTATTGAAGACGAACCACGCGACCTGAAAGCCAATACCGGTAAAGGCAGTGAACGTCATAAAGCTAGTGTCGTCGGCGATACTGTCGGTGACCCGCTCAAAGATACAGCCGGTCCCGCTTTGAACCCGATGATTAAGGTTGTGAACCTGGTCAGCGTCATTGTGGCACCGATCATCGTCCAAAGATGTACCAACTTGAACTGGGTCATAATTCTTATCGCTGTGGTTCTACTGGCAATGATCGCCTGGGCTATCATGCAGAGTAAGAAAGAAGTAGCCATTGTCGGGGCAGCGTTACCGCCAATTGCCCCCGCAGCTCCCAGTAAACCCGCAGCCAGCGCTCCGGCGAAGCAAACGCCTCCAGCCAACAAGAATGTTCCTCCGCAAAACCGCCGGAACAATCCTCCGCCGAAGAAATAAATATCTAATTAAAATAGAAAGAGGCCTGCTGAAAAGCAGGCCTCTTTTTTTATGGATAAAATTATTAGATTCAGAATTGACTAGGCTCTAGAAGCGGACGGCAATCCTGTTGATATGATTATTTATACATATTGTTGCTCTCACGCAATTACTCGTAAATTTATACCTAAACTGACGTTAGCAGTGTAATGCTGTTCCCGTTAAGAGGAAAACAAAAGAATACACTTTTTTCTTTGCGGGAACAATAAGTGGAAGGGAGTGTTAACGGGAGGGTTCGCCCCGCCTACACCGGATACTGCCGTTCACAGGAATAACAGGGATGGAAGTCGCTCTACCTCTATTAACTCTCCCTTAATCCCTCCCTGAGAGGGAGGGAGAATTCTTTAATATCCTCGGCTTAAAGTTTAAGGTGGCGAAAAGGTCATCGATGGTCTCTGCACGCCTGATTAATTCCACCGTTCCATCGGTGCGCAGCAACAGCTGTTGCGGACGCAACCAGCCGTTATAATTGCCCCCCATTGCCGGAGCATGTGCGCCGGTATCATGCTGCACCATAATATCGCCTACTTCCGTTTTCGGTAACAGGCGTTGTTTCGCAAACTTATCACTGTTTTCACATAAAGGCCCGACAACGTCCACTACTTCTTCTCCGCCGTGTTTCGGTTTTCCAGCCGGGTCAAGTATAGTGATGTGGTGATAAGCTCTCTCATATATCGCCGGTCTGGGGTTGGCGGACATCGTTGACGTGCATCACACCGATATATTCGCTGTATTTACTCATCCTATTAGTTACGGTTGCCACCAGCACACCATGGGGCCCTGGTTATAAAACGGCCGCATTCCATAAACAATCTTGGAGTATAGCCATTTCTTTGCTCGAACTTTTGCAGAAGTGCTTTTGTTTCTCGCACAAAAGAGGGCATATCGAAAATAGTGTCTTCCGGGCGGTAAGGGATGCCGATTCCGCCTGAGATATTGAAGAACTCAAATTTTATGTTTAGTTCTTTTGAGACCATTTCAATGACGTCGAGCAGCATATGGACCGTTTCCACCATATAATGGTAATTACGTTCATTGGATATAATCATCGAATGTATTCCGAAACGTTGCGCACCTCGTTTAATGGCCTCCCGGTAGGCAGGGAATAACCTGGTCATGCCGTAAACCGTATTTGGCTTC
>CAVUMJ010000291.1:0-3795 GCA_963741375.1 uncultured Pseudomonadota bacterium | reverse complement strand
ACAGCAGACCCCGCGCCCAGGCATACCGGCGCTGTGGAGTATCCGAAAGCAAAACCCGACTTCTTCCGCCTTCTATGGGGAAAATTTCATCATCACTCCATGGTAAATCAGGTCTAGGCCCAGCTTTGTAGTCGGCGATTTCTCCAGAAAAAAGCGCCCATTCACTTTCGCCATAATTTAAATAGAGTGGCCAGGGAGCAATGTTGAGAATAGCTTCTTTTAGAGGTTTCACATTAACTCCTTCCGCAAGTTTCGAATACGCACGGACTAATTCAAATAGCCGTAATGTAAAATTCGAACCTACTACAGAACCTCCTTTAAGTGCTCCTCCATAGGCGATCTTTAAGCCAGCCAGCAAAAGATATAGGTGGATTTCATCAGTCAGCGTATCGAAATGATCCGTCGACAAGCCATACTTTCTGACATCATCACTTTCGGAAATTGATACTGTAATAACTTCGATCCTGCTTGGTCTAGGCCAACGGGCAATTTTAGTCAACGGGGTAACAAACAAAGCATTTGGCCGCAATTGTTGAAGAACTTCCAGTTCTTCCCGCCCAAGAGGAGGGTCTGGATATAGAAAAGTTTTTTTTACGTTTTCATCTGCATAGCTGTGAGCCAGCGTGACTGCTTCAGGCGGAGCGGGAAGAATTGTTTCACCTTCTTCAGCTATTCCATCTAGTTCAGCGCGGTTATGTTTGAACCGTAGCGCTTCCAGCACTGCACGATCAATCACTCTCCGGGCATCTACACGAGGATCCCGAAATTGCCAGCGGATGGTGGGAACGTTACCAGCATAAGGGAAACTCCGTGATTCACCGGTTTCCAAAACATCTACAATCAGAATATGCGCACCGAGCCGTTTAGCTTCTAGCACTTCTCGCCGGCACCAAGGGCGTGACCCGTATTGGTCGGTGCGGAATGCTAACATAATAGAACAGTCACGTATGCCTGCAGTGATAGCGTCAGCAAAATCTTGACCGGTAGTAATCTTTTGAGCGTCATACCACTCATCAATCGGCAATTCGTTTTTCAAGATCAGATCGCGGGTCAGCCGTACAGGATCCCGGCTATCCTCATTAAGATCAATCTTCGCGTGGCTGAAAAATAGCCGGACGGGCGCCTCCATGCAGTGAGCGGCTACTGCTGGAACCCTGCCATGTTCTAATAATTGAATGCCGCGAGCAGCGATATGAAAAGAAAGCTCAGCTAATCTATGATCGGCCGCTTCTGTTGGTGTCATGTTTTCTTTAAGCATAGCAGGCAACACATGCTGACGCTCACTTAAACGAAAGCCTTCCTGGTCTAGCGCAACAGGTAAAATATGATGCGGACTTGTCTCTAAAGGGGCAAGTTCCAAAGCCTGCGTGACAAATTCGATCCAAGCCTTGCCTGTTCCTCCAGATATTGTGCGCAGCATTCGAGCATCACCCAGAATGACAACTATAGTGTGCTGAGCGGCATCAAGGTTCAGGCCTCCCTTTGAATCAAGTAACGGGGGGAAATCATCGCCTCTTTCAGGAGTAAAGAAGACAGGAATACGGAGCCCCCCGCTAGCCGGCGGCTCAACGAAATGCCGCATCAGTGCCGAAGCCACTTGATTGGCTGTACCGGATTGAGGGTGGGCTAGTAAGTAGAGCGCCAAAGTTGGAGAATTCGCCATAAAGTTAATTTATTTGTTAGGGAGATACTGAATATACCGGAATGAAAGAAGGTGCCTGAGTACCGTTGAAGAATCGTTTCTCCACAATGTCGAGATTCTCTATTTTGACGGCCTCGCCACGACCAAGACTGATTAATTGCCGGATTTTTTCTGGTCGTCCGTCGTCCAATGTATATTGACCAACTGGTACCGTGACATTAATGCGATGCAGACGATTATTTAGCAGCAACTTTGCCTGGGCTTGAGCAGCTTCTACCTGCCCTGCAAACATCAGCTCAATGAGACCGGCATTCCATTGCATCACACCTGCATTATCATGCTGTGCGATATTGAAGGGCGTCGTAGTAGTGCCAATACTAAGAACATCAATTTCTTCAAGCGTTTTTCTCATGAACGCTACTGCTTCAGTCAATCCGACCATCACCGGATTATTGGCCCAGACACCAATACTGCTACCTGAAATTATTTCAATTTAAATTCATATAGTTACACACGCCTCGTGTCTTGGGACTGTGAGCAATGGATAAGCCTTTGGTCTTCGTTTTACCGCCCTAGGTTGTCTTTTCCGCTTTTGCCGCCCAATTGAAACAGAGGCAATTGCCTTGAGCATTTCAAGTAAAATATTCTGTAAAGTTTTACCGGTCAAGCTTAATAAGTCGCTGGTGATTTCACTGATAAATTGTACCGCCGATCTAAAGCTAATTTGTCGAGGAAGTTTATCACCAAGAATGGCTGCTTGCGCCATATTGCCGCGTATTAATTGTAAGCGAGCAAATTAACCGCGATTTCTTTTTTGACCATTTCCGCCGTTTTACAGCGCAACATTTCCATCCCCATATGGGTCTTTAGCGTGCGAAAATCCAATTCAATTTTCCAGCGTTCGAGGTATAAAGTTGCCAGATCCTGCTTGTGATGGGGTTTATCAGCCATTAATGTTGAGATAAAAATCCTTCCGGCAGCAGAAAATTCCCGAACCCGTATCTCTTGCGGTAATTCGGCATACTCCTGCTCAGACAGCCAAACCGGTTTACGCTTTGGCTTTTGCCAATCGATCCAATGATCACGCTGCCCCAGTATTTTGCCGCGTCGGAAATCGATTTTCTTTTGCGCGTGATTTTGCATCAGTACCGGTATGCCTTTAGCTTGCAGTAAGGCGATAATGGCAAAGGTGCAATAATATCGGTCAGCCAATAACAGATCACCTGGATTCAGTGACGACATCAGTTGTGCAAACAAAGACGTTTCCCCTCTGCCTTTGCCTTGGTAGGGAGACAACCGGAAATCAAGAAGCGTACCCGCCGTTAAAGAAATGAGCCCAACCATGCGAGCAATCGGAAAACCCAAACCTGGCTTTTGATGGGTTTGTTGAGGAAAATCCTTCTGATTATCTGCTGTATCCGGCATCAGAACCGTTGTACCGTCAAGTAAGACAACTCGGTAACCCTTCCATTGCCAAACTTTCGGAATTTGCTGATGCAGACGCATCCCTACTTTTTTAACCGCTTGGATTATTGGCTCTAACGGCAATCGGTTGCGGGCTTTGCAGTAGGGCCCAGTGTTTACCGAATTTGCCGATTGACCTTGACTTAAGCACATCACCCACCGCTCTCTGACAGGAACCATCATCACTTAATACCTGAAATATAAAGGTTTTTAGTGTAACAAGCGGTGTAAAAATGGAGCCTCTTCTATCCCGAGTCAGTTTAATAATGTCCGATATGACATCGGATGGAAAAAAATCGTTGAAAGGCAGTTTTTGAATTTGTAGAAACGCTTTTTTAAAACGAGTGATTTGCGGGTTCCGTGTTCTTCGCATAAAATTAGCTTAGGTTAAACTTTAGTTGGATATTGAAATGTAAGGAGTTTCAATTTTATCCTAAAACAATCTAAAGTTTAACCTTCAATTTCAGTGTCATCTATTTGTTTTAAAACAAATAATCGTTTTTCAGGTAGCAGTATTGGGCCCAGACACCACCATCGACATAGCTTGCGCCAGCATGATTTGGGAAGGGCGAAGCGGAAAAATAGGTTGGCGCTGCTGAAGTTGCCAAGGTTACGTCAACTGCCAAAGCGTTAATGTCAAATTTGAAACGCGGATGATGAGCAGTCTTCATCACAAATAGGGCAGAGCA
>CAVUMJ010000290.1:0-4211 GCA_963741375.1 uncultured Pseudomonadota bacterium | reverse complement strand
ACCGGGAACTGCGCGCAGCCAACCATGCGGCCGTGGCTGCACAGGCAGCGGCGCAAGCACAGGCGACGCAAGCGGAAACTGAAGCAAAACGCATTACCGAATTGTTCAATAAACAGGCGGCCACCAGGCAAAGTTATGATGCTGTAGTGGCGCAGTCAAGGGCTGCGCAGGCTTTGACCAATCAGGCAGCCGGTAATGCCCAACAATCTCAGGTGATGCTGGGCGAAGACGTGTTGTACGCTCCGTTCGACGGCGTGGTTGCCGAGCGTTTGCAAGAGCCTGGCGATATGGGTATGCCCAATCAGGCAATCGTCAGTTTTTTAAAACCGGAAGATTTACGCTTGGAAGCGGCCATCTCAGAACAATGCATGAGTAGCATCAAGCTGGGCATGGAGGTACCGGTCAGAATTAACGCCATACAGCAAACTCTGAATGGCAATATAGATGAAATAGCGCCGGAATGGGATAGCCGCACCCATACTCAGCTCATCAAAGTCGCGCTGCCAAAATTTGCCGGCTTGCAGCACGGCCAGTTCGGCTGGTTGGAGTTGGCTTGTCAAAGCCAGCAGCCCGCCATCCTTATTCCGGTGTCGGCAGTAGTGCATTACGGACAATTGCAGGCTGTGAAGGTGGTGGTGAAGGGCGCTTGGCAAATCAGGCATATCCGTACCGGCAAACAATTCGGCGAGCAACTGGAAGTGCTGTCCGGATTACAGGAAGGCGAAACCATACTGGTTGACAAGGAAGTCACGCCATGAACGAGTTGGAAACCAAAAAGGACAGTTTAACGGTTAGCATAGTCCGTTTATTCACCACTTCGCATTTATCGCTATTGTTTTTGCTGATCTCGCTATTGGCTGGCGCAATCGCCCTAAAACTCACCCCGCGTGAGGAAGATCCGCAAATCATCGTGCCGGTGATGGATGTCTTCGTAAAGGTTCCCGGGGCATCCAGCGAGGAAATCGAAAAGCAGGTGACCACGCCGCTTGAGGTTTTACTTAAGCAAATCAAAGGTGTAGAGTATGTTTACTCGGTATCGAGACCCGGTGAGGCGGTGGTGACTGTACGGTTTTTTGTTGGCGAAAATCAGGAAGAAAGTTTAATCAAAACCCGCGACAAACTATTGGCTAATCAGGATTTGATCCCGCCTGGCGTGACTGACTGGCTGGTAAAATCGGTCAAAATCGATGATGTGCCGATTTTGCTGCTCAGTCTGTCTTCTGCCAATCCAAATACCGACGCTATGGCGTTGCGTCGTATAGCCGACGAACTGATAGAGCGGCTGCGCAGTATTGAAAATGTGGGTAATAGCTGGGTGTTGGGCGCTACGCCGCGTGTTATCTCGGTGTATCCTGATCCGGCTAGGCTGGAAGCCGGCAATATCAGCCTGCTGGAAATGAAGCAGGCTGTATTGAATAATAATGTAAATTTACAAATCGGAGCGCTGACTAGCGACAATCGTGAAGTGCTGCTGGAAGCCGGGCCTTATTATCAATCTGTTGAACAGCTTGGCGCTACCGTGTTGAAAAATCATGACGGCCGGCTGTTGTATTTGCGCGATGTGGCAAAAATTCTGGATGGCTCTGCCGATACGGAACAATATACCCGTATCGGTTTTGGGCCTGCGGTTGCGCAAATGACCAGTGTCGGAGTAATCACCGCGCAACTGCCGGCAGCCGGAGAGGAAAGACAGATGGCCACCCTAGCCATTGCCAAGCGCCAGGGCAGTAATGCAGTAAGCGTCGCCGAACAGGTATTGGCTTTGACCGAACAATTCAAAGGTACGCTGATTCCGGAGGATGTGCTGTTGACGGTAACCCGCAATTATGGCGAAACCGCAAACCATAAGGTCAACGAACTTGTTATGCATTTATCGATAGCGATTTTGACCATTATCGTGTTGCTGGCATTATCGCTGGGCTTGAAGGAGTCATTAATTGTGTCGCTTGCGGTGCCGATGACATTTGCCATTACCCTGTTATGCGATTTGATTTTCGGCTATACCATTAACCGGGTCACTATGTTTGCGTTGATATTGTCGCTGGGCTTGCTGGTTGACGATCCAATAGTTGACGTAGAAAACATTCACCGTCATTACCGAATGCGCAAGGAACCGCCGTTACAGGCTTTGCTGACTGCCGTCAACGAAATTAGGCCACCTACCATACTGGCCACATTTGCGGTAATCATGTCGTTTATCCCGATGTTTTTTATCACCGGCATGATGGGGCCGTATATGGGGCCGATGGCTTTTAATGTGCCGGTAGCCATGTTGTTATCGCTGGTGATTGCTTTTACCGTTACACCCTGGGCCAGTTACCGGCTTTTGAAAGGCGAATACGATAAAGCCCACGCCGGGGAATTTGATTTAAAGCAGACAGTAGGCTTTAAAATTTATCAGTCGATTTTGACGCCGTTACTGAGCAGCCGGGCTAAGGCCTACTGGTTTCTGCTGGCTGTATTTTTGGCTTTTGTGGCTTCGGCGATGATGGCTGTGACGCGTGTGGTGCCGTTGAAACTGCTGCCATTTGATAATAAAAATGAATTGCAGTTAGTGATAGATATGCCCAAAGGTTCATCTTTGGAACGCACCGATCAGGTGGCGGCAGCCTTGGGCCGTTATCTGGCTACGGTGAACGAGGTCAGCAGCTACCAAAGTTATGTCGGGCTGGCTTCGCCAATGGATTTTAATGGCATGGTGCGGCATTATTATCTCAGGCAAGGGGCTAATGTCGGCGATATTCGCATTGTTTTGGCCGATAAAAGCCATCGTCAACAGGGTTCGCATGATATTGCCTTACGCATTCGACCTGAAGTCGATAAAATTGAGCAGCAATACGGCGCTAATATCAAAATAGTGGAAATGCCGCCGGGACCGCCTGTGTTGTCTACAGTGGTTGCAGAGATTTACGGGCCGCCGGAGGCCGATTATGCAGATATTATCCAAGTCGGTAATAGAGTCAGAGCCGACATGCAGCAGACAGCTGGGGTGGTGGATGTCGATGATTTTGTGGAGGCTGGCCAGGACACTCTGCATTTTTTGATAGACCATGACAAAGCTGCGCTGCTAGGCATAGACAGCCGGCAGATAGCCCAGACCTTGAGTTTGGCTGTCGGCGGTGGCAATGCCGGGTTACTACATGTTGCCGAAGAGCGTCAGCCGCTGGCTATTCATTTGCAACTGTCCAGAGCCGCACGCTCAACCGAAGCGGATTTATTAGCGCTGGCGATTAGTACGGCTGGTGGCGATATGGTCAGACTAAGCGAAATCGGCCATTTCAGTCATGAGCCTCATCAGCAGGCCATTTATCATAAAAACTTGCTGCCGGTGGCTTACGTTACCGCGGAAATGGCGGGCCGCAGCCCGGTTGAAGCCATACTGGATATGTTTGATGTGTTCAAAAAGCAGCCGTTGCCACCCGGCTATACCGCTGAAATGGCCGGGGAGGGCGAGTGGAAAATCACTGTGGATGTGTTCCGGGATTTGGGACTGGCTTTTGCCGCGGCAATGGTCATGATTTATATCCTGTTGGTCGGACAGACCGGCTCGTTGACAGTGCCACTGATCATGATGATAGCCATTCCGCTGACGGTAATCGGCATCATGCCGGGGTTTTGGATGATTAATTTGTTTACCGGGCCGGTGGCTGGTTACTCCACGCCGATTTATTTTACCGCTACCGCCATGATAGGCATGATAGCGCTGGCTGGTATAGTGGTCAGAAACTCTATTATTCTGATTGATTTCATAGAAAAAATTTATCGCAGCAAAGCGGATATCAGTCTGGCGGACTCCATAGTGGAAGCAGGCGCTACCCGCATCAATCCAATTTTTTTAACGGCGGCGTCAGCAGTGCTAGGTTCCATGATGATAGTGCTGGACCCGATTTTTTCCGGTCTGGCCTGGAGTTTTATCTTTGGTATAGTTGCCTCCACGCTGTTTTCTCTGGTGGTGATACCAGTGGTGTATTTCCTGATCAACCGCAATCTGCCCAAGCAACCTATGTTACAGGAATAAGCGGGCAATACCGTTAAGTTAAGCAGTGATGAGCTTGCTGGGCTCTAGTTCTTGCCATCCCCCTTGCGGATAAAGGCATAACGTGCATTTGACGGCAACCTATTAAGTAAGCTACAATTCAGTCGACTAACTTACTATGAAAGTCATTAGGTATTTTGCCTCAAGCGATACATGCGGCCGTGAAAAGCTTATC
>CAVUMJ010000289.1:0-7233 GCA_963741375.1 uncultured Pseudomonadota bacterium | reverse complement strand
TTTATTGAAAATTTAACAGGCATTGAACATTCGATTCTGGTTAGTCACGGAGTTTCTTCCGTTGAAGATGTTTTTGTTGTGCCTCAAGGCCAGTATTTCGTGATGGGTGATAATCGCGATAATAGCAACGATAGCCGTTATTGGGGAACGGTACCTGAAGGAAATCTGGTTGGCAAAGCCATTTTTATCTGGATGAATTGGGATTGGGAGAATAATGGCATTGCCTTTAGCCGTATCGGCACTGTGCTAAAATAGCTGATGGCATGACGGGGTGACCATGAAAGTTTCGATCAAAAAGCAAAATGGTTTAGGCCTAATTTCTCTGATCTTGCTGTTAAGTTTGGCGGGTTCTGTGGTTTTGTTGGCCCTTAAAATTGGGCCTCTTTATTTAAATAACAGCAAAATAGCCTCTTCATTGACTGCAGTAAAAAATATGTCTGACTTAAATAACAAATCGGCGCGAGAGATACGTACGTCAATAGAAAAAAACTTTGACATGAATTATGTTGATCATGTCACTAATGATGATATTACCGTTATAGCCATGCCGGGATATGTGAAAGTTGATGTCGAATATGAGCGTGTTGAGCCTATAGTTGGTAATCTAAGTGTTCTTGTTCAATTTCATGAAGGTTTCGAATCTGGTAACAGGTGATAAAAAGTCCAAATATCTTAGCTGAAAAACTGGGATTAAAATTTAATCAACCTCAGTTATTTTCCACGGCGCTCACCCATCGTAGCAAGGGCGCCAATAATAACGAGCGGCTGGAATATTTAGGTGATTCCGTTCTTGGTTTTGTGATTGCCAAAAAATTATTTGAACTGTTTCCAAACGAGGGGGAAGGGGTTTTAAGCCGATTGCGAGCCAGCCTGGTCAATCAAACTTCACTTGCCGAACTTGCCAGACAGCATAAAATCGGGGACTACTTGATTTTAGGAACTGGTGAATTAAAAAGCGGTGGTTATCGTCGAGATTCAATCTTATCAGATGCATTAGAAGCCATTATTGGCGCATTATTACTTGATCAAGGAATTGAAATCTGTCAGTCCTGGATACTTAAGCTTTTTGAAGATAATTTAATCAAACTGCAGGCTGATAACTGGAATAAAGATCCAAAAACCAGATTACAGGAAATGCTGCAAGCAAAAAGACATCAATTACCGGTTTATGAACTAATCAGTTTGACCGGCGCCGATCATAATCAATGTTTCGAAGTTAAATGTAGTGTGACAATTCTTCAAGAGTTCTGTATTGGCACAGGTATTACCAGAAAAAAAGCCGAGCAGGCGGCAGCTGAGAAAATGTTAGCGCTTTTACAGAGTGAGAATTTATGAATTGTGGTTATGTAGCCTTGATAGGCAGACCAAATGTTGGGAAATCAACGCTAATGAATCATATGTTAGGTCAAAAACTTAGCATCACATCCAGAAAACCTCAGACCACCCGGCATTGCATCCTGGGTATTAAGACAACTGAGCATGGTCAGGCAATATTCATGGATACGCCCGGCATGCATCAGGACGAAAAAAAGGTGTTAAATCGTTATCTGAATAAAGCTGCAGATAGCAGCCTGCTTGGCGTAGATTTAGTGGTCTGGTTACTGGACGGTTTATATTGGCATGAATATGATGAAGTAATATTTAAAAAATTGGAAAATGCCGGCTTGCCCGTCATATTGGTTGTTAACAAGATCGATAAAATCAAGGACAAACAAGCCATCTTACAATTTTTTTCCAAAGCTTTAGAAAAGTTTCCTTTTAAACATCTCATTCCTGTTTCCGCCTTAAAAAGCCAAAATCTGATTCAATTGGAACAGCATATAATGAACTTGCTGCCAGAGGCGGAATTAATCTATCCTGAAGAACAAATCACCGACCGAAGTGAACGTTTTTTTGTTGCGGAAATTATTCGTGAAAAGCTGACGCGAAGACTGGGTGACGAATTACCATATGCGCTAACTGTTGAAATCGAGCGTTATGAAGAGTTTCCTGAACTAAACAAAATTTACGCCACGATTTGGGTGGAGCGAAGCTCTCAAAAAAGTATTGTGATTGGCAAACAAGGCGAAATGTTAAAAAAAATCGGCAGTGAAGCTAGAGTAGACATTGAGAAATTATTGGATCAAAAAGTTTTTCTTCAGCTCTGGGTTAAAGTCAAGAAGGGCTGGTCAGACAGTGAAAGAGCGCTTCAAAGCCTGGGATTTATGGATCTGATTAATTAATGGAGGCGGTTTATTTGCAACCTGCAGTGATATTGCAATATCGGCAATATCGGGAAACCAGTATGTTGTTGGATATGTTTACCCGTGATTACGGCATTGTTTCGGCTATTGCAAAAGGCGTTCGTAAGGAAAAATCCAGATTAGCGGGAATTTTGCAGCCGTTCTCATTATTAACTGTCTCCTATCTTGATAAGAATGAACTGAAAGTTCTAATTCAAGCTGAATTTGTCAACGGATTTCCACTGAAGCGAATTGCCCTGTATTGCGGATTCTATGTCAATGAGTTGATACAAAAAATGTTGCATCGATCCGATCCACATCCTGAGTTATTTATAAGATACTTAAAATGTTTGACCGATTTAGCCATGGAGGCTTCTATCGAAGAAACCTTACGCTACTTTGAATTGGATTTACTGGCTGAAACAGGCTATGGCGCAGATTTGGACATGGATTACCAGACCAAAACTTGTGTACAGTCTCATTTAAGATACAATTTCACCTATCAATTTGGGGTTAAAGCCGATGAAGAGGGCATAGTTACCGGCCTGACTTTGCAAAAATTAACAGCCAATCAAACTCTAAACGACACATCTTTATACGAAGCCAAACAATTGCTCAGAAAAATGCTGGACTGTAGTTTACAGGGTAAAACATTAAAAAGTAGAGAAGTTTTGGCAAAAATCATTAAGCACTTGTAAACCTAAACATTCAATGGAAAAGAAAAGTATATTATTAGGGGTCAATATTGACCATGTCGCAACCTTAAGGCAAGCTAGACTTAACCTGTATCCTGAACCCATTCAAGCCGGATTGATTGCCGAGCAGGCTGGTGCGGATAGTATTACCGCACATTTACGGGAGGATAGAAGACATATTCAAGATCGCGATATAAATTTGTTAAATAGTTTACTGCATACCAGATTGAATCTGGAGATGGCCGTTACCGACGCTATGATTGAAATTGCCCGGCAGCTTGGTCCTCATTCCTGTTGTTTGGTGCCGGAGCAACGTCATGAATTAACAACTGAAGGGGGGTTGGATGTCATTGGCAAGCAAAGCACGGTTAGCGACGCCTGTACAGTTTTATCGCAAGCCGGTATTGAAGTATCTTTGTTTATTGATCCGGATACCGCACAAATAGACGCTGCGCTAAAAGCTGGTGCTCCAGTCATCGAATTGCATACCGGCCGATATGCCGATGCCAAAGATAAAAAATCCCGTCTTGACGAGCTGAAAAGAATTCAGCTTGCCGCCGAATATGCCGATAATGCAGGTTTGCAGGTTAATGCCGGACATGGTTTAACATTGCAAAATGTTGAAGCAATTTGCCGTATCCCGCAGATAGTTGAATTGAATATTGGCCATTCGATTATTTCACAGGCTTTGTTTTGTGGACTGGCGCAAGCAGTTAGCGACATGAAGCGGGTAATGCGGGCTGCAAGACAGGAAATTTAACCACATGCAAACAGAGCTGGAGTTCTATCAACTTACTTCAATTGGCGATAGAGAAGTCAATCAGGATTGCATGGCGCATAGAGTCTGTGCCGATTATGCCGTTTTTGTGGTGGCGGACGGTTTGGGCGGTCATCAGGCAGGTGAAAAAGCGTCTCAGAATTTTTGCCGTGCTTTACTTTCCTCCTGTAATGATTATCAGGGGTTAATCAAAACTCATGGCATCCACGCTGTTAAAGAGTGGGTTTTAACTGCGACCCGAATCATGTGGGAGTTATTTGCCGGAGAATCTACCATTGTTGATGCTCATACTACCTGCGCCATTCTTTATCTGGATAGAAACCGGGTGATTACAGCCCATTGTGGTGATAGCAGGATTTACCGCTTAAATCCCAGTGTAGTATTGTGGCGGACGCGTGATCATTCAGTGACTCAGCAACTGTTTGATGAAGGCTTGATTGGGGAGAGAGAAATGGGGCTGCATCCCGAACAAAATCAATTAACTCGTAGTATTAATACCTTAGCCGAACCGGTTTTCGAGATTAATGCTTTTCCGGCTATGCAAAAAGATGAGACATTTATTTTGTGTACAGATGGCTTTTGGGAATCAATTAAAGAGCAGGAGCTATTATTTCTTTCTCAACTGCAAAGCAGTAAAGCCGAGCTTAAGAAAATGGCGCAAATGTCGCTTCTACGCGCTCAGGGTAAATGCGACAATGTTACCGTTCAATGGGTTAGAAAACACTAAGCCCGTAAAAAACCTAAAAAAGGCCTGGATTAATGCGTGGCCAATCCGTATTTTTGAATGCGGTACAGCAAAGTGTCTCTGGAAATGCCTAATAGTTTTGCCGATTTGCTCCGGTTGCCTTTGGTTCTAACCAGAGCCTGATAAATAATATCGGCTTCCAGAGCTTCAAGTTGCACACCGAATTCCGGTAACACGTAATCGCAGCTACTTGCCGATGGACTAACATAAGTATGGAATTCATGCGGTAGATTCTCCGGCTCAATATGTCTGCCTGCCAGCAGAATACAAAGACGTTCGCATAAGTTACGTAGTTCGCGAACATTACCTGGCCAATCATAGTTAGTAAGCGCCTTTAGAGTTTCTCTGCTAAGCGTCGGCTTTTTAAGCGCATGAATGTTGGCAAAAAGCGTCATGAAATGCTCAGCCAAAAGCTTGATATCTTCATGCCGTTGATTAAGCGCAGGGATTTCCATAGGCACTACATTCAGGCGGAAGTAAAGGTCACTTCTGAATTCGCCGGTGTTGATCATGTCATTTAAATCAGTATTGGTTGCAGCAATAATACGGACATTAACTTTGTAAGGCTTAATGCCGCCAACAGGCATGCATTCACCGGATTCAAGAAATCGTAATAATTTGGATTGAGTATGTAATGGCAGTGAATTGATTTCATCAAGAAACAAGGTGCCGCCATCAGCTGCTTTAAATATGCCTTCCTTATCGACCAAAGCGCCGGTAAACGAGCCTTTTTTGTGGCCGAAAATTTCAGATTCAACAAGTCCTTCGGGCAGTGCTGCGCAGTTTATGGCAATAAATGGTTTGTTGGCTCGTGGACTTTCCTTTTGAATGGCGGTAGCCAGGATTTCTTTTCCGGTTCCCGTTTCACCTTTAATTAACACTGTAACATCAGTAGCAGCAATAACTTTAGCGCTACGGATTAAAGCTTCCAACGCCGGAGATTTGCCAATAATAGAATTGAAATAATCCATAAAACCTCTCAGACAATCAAAGTACTCAAAATTAACGTGATCAGCAAGCAACAGTAAATGCGGTTTGTATCAACATCATGACATAAACTAAAGTGATTCATCCATTTATTATACAGCCTCATGAATTCAAAGGTAAATAGATAGAATAACAATTTTCATGCGGGCGGGATTGAATGTTGAAAACCATTTCAAGCTGGTTCAAATTAAATGATCATTTGTTTGAAAGCGGCCCCGGCTTGTTCTCTAACCAGTTTTGGAACGAGATAGCCTGGTAATTTTCGTTTCATGTATTCCACTAGCTCAATGGCGCGCTTGTCTTCAATGTTAAAATGGCCTACACCTTGCGCTTTATCCAGCATATGTAAATAATAAGGCAGAACGCCAAATTCAAATAGCTTTTCGCTTAACCCGCATAATAATTCTCCATCATCATTGACGGCTTTTAATAACACGCTTTGGTTTAATAATGTAATGTGCTTTTCCAACATTCTGCTGCATGCCGTTTTTACATCCGGACTTAATTCCCGGCTATGATTAACATGAAGCACCATAATGATTTGTTTATTTAATGCGTTTAAATTGCCCAATAATTCCGAATTTATTCTGGACGGTAGCACCACAGGAACGCGGCTGTGTATGCGTAGCCGTTTAAGATGTGGAATGTTTTTTAGCAGGGCCAAAATATCCGCAAATTTATGATCGCTCAATAACAAGGGATCGCCGCCGCTTAAGATCAATTCAGTGATTTCATTATGATCAGTAATATATTTGACGGCGCCTTGGATTTTTTGCGCAGATAATTGTAATTCGTTATAAGGAAAATGCCTTCTGAAACAATATCTGCAGTTAATAGCGCAAGCCCCTGTCAATATCCACAATGCTCGGCCGTGATATTTATGTATCACGCCTACTTCTGCAATTGAATTAAGATCACCAACCGGATCAAGACTATAGCCGGGGTGTTCAACAAGCTCAACGCTTAAAGGTAAAACTTGTTTTAATAATGGATCATCCGGATTGCCGGGTTCCATCAGTTCAACAAACTGACGCGGAACTTTAAAAGGAAAGTCTTTGTAATCAGACAATATTTGCAGTTGACCAATATCAATTTTTAGATAATCGCAAACTTGTTCAACTGAAGTAAATGATTCGGCAAGAATCTTTTGCCATGTATTGATTTTCTTCTCCAATGTGTTTTTTACCTTCATCAACTCGGTACCTATTATCTCGAACTATGGCAGTTAAGATTGTTTTTATTAAACAAGTCTATGCTAGTATCTAAAATATGGCGTAAAGTATGCTTAACAAACACAATCAAGCGTGTGTAAGTTCTGATTATATAAAAACTGATTGAAGCGCATTTTGCATGCTTTTTTCTTATCAAACTTATTCAGAAACCGATGAGACTTTAACTATATGTATTTGATGTATATAGCATTGCATGAATTGAGAAGTCGCCTAATTTATCACAAGTTAATCATTATTCATGGTTTATTCTTAACTTTTATAGCAAAAAAATATTACACGATGGGTTTTATATCTAACAATATGGCTTGTCAAAATTTTAACATTAGTTCTGCTTGTTACAGTTTATTAGTCAGTAACGATTCACCGTTGAGCTTTCAAAAAACCAACAAACTTTACAAAGTATCAAAAAATCAATTTTTACTAATCATCACATTTTGTTTGCATAGTGCGCATGTTTGGGCATCCGACAATTTATTAACCCCGGGAATTATACCAGTTGGTCCTTTTAACTTTACACCCGTATTAAACCTGGATGAATCCTATAACGACAATATTTTCCACACATTTACTAACC
>CAVUMJ010000288.1:0-4414 GCA_963741375.1 uncultured Pseudomonadota bacterium | reverse complement strand
GCCGTTTCTTTACTGATGGTTTTATAACGTTCACCTGCCATCACATTTAACACGGCTTGAGTACCGACAATTTGTGAGGTGGGAGTTACTAGCGGAATATAGCCCAAATCTTTACGTACTGCCGGTATTTCTTTCAACACTTCGTCAAATTTATCCGCCGCGCCCTGCTCTTTTAACTGACTCTCCATATTGGTCAGCATACCGCCCGGCACTTGCGAGATTAAAATCCGTCCATCCACGCCTTTCAGGCTGCCTTCAAACTGGGCGTATTTTTTACGGACTTCTCTAAAATATGCCGCAATGGTTTCCAGTTTCTGCAAATCCAGACCGGTATCGTAAATTTGACCCTGAAAACTGGCCACAATGGTTTCAGTTGGACTATGGCCGTATGTCATGCTCATGGAGGAAATTGCCGTATCGGCATTATCCAGACCGGCTTCCACGGCTTTGATGTAAGTGCCGACACTTAAACCGGTGGTGGCGTGGCATTGCATATGGATAGGAATCGATACGGCTTTCTTGAGTTTACTGACCAGTTCAAATGCATCATAAGGCGTCAATAATCCCGCCATGTCTTTGATGCAGATGGAATGCGCTCCCATGTCTTCGATAGTGCGGCCTAATTCAACCCACTTAGCTATGGTATGCACCGGACTGGTCGTATAGGAAATTGTTCCCTGAGCATGCGCATCGGTCCTTAGCACTGCTTTAATAGAACCCTCGATATTGCGCATATCGTTCATGGCGTCAAAAATACGGAACACGTCCACACCGTTAATGGCGCATCGTTCTACAAATTTATCAACCACGTCGTCAGCGTAATGCCGGTAGCCCAGAATGTTTTGACCTCTGAACAGCATTTGCTGCGGGGTATTGGGCATGGCTTTCTTCAATAAACGCAAACGTTCCCAGGGATCTTCGCCTAAATAGCGAATACAAGCGTCAAAAGTTGCGCCTCCCCAGGATTCAATAGACCAGTAACCGATTTGATCGATTTGTTCGCATATCGGCAACATGTCTTCAATTCGGAAACGGGTTGCCAATAATGACTGGTGTGCATCCCGTAGTACGACTTCTGTTATTCCTAAAGGTTTTTTTACCTTTGCCACGCTTGATTCTCCTAATGACGTTTTGAGTCTAATGAATTATACCTTGTGGGTAACTTAATTCGGCTTAACTTAAATCTTCACTGCTTCGGATATTTTTTCCGGTACTGGTGTACTGCTGCGGTTATTGCTGCAATCACGCCCGGATCTTCATGAAACTGTCCCAAAGCTAATTGTCCCGGCATGTCCGGAAAAAACCGTTGCACAAAGACTGACATGCCGCCAATGATCAACACCAACAAAGCTAAAAAGCCAAAGACTATTAGCATGCCTAACAGCATTATTTCAATTCCGGAAGATAATAATTCATTCATGAGTCCGCCCTAAATTTAAAAAACCGTACCGCTTCGGCGCCAAGTAAATTTGACCTCTTGGTAACAAACAGACTTATCAACAAGCCGAACCCATACCAGACAACTTGCATTATCACTAAAACACTCGGATTAAACAATATTGTAATTTTTGAGTGAAATAGCCCGGCATGGTAAAAATGACTGCCGAACTCCTGTTGATCGACATCCGCTGCTAGCCAAAACCTTAAACGAACCGGCTGCTGATAGTTATAAAATTAATAGGAAAGCCTTGTTAAAACCTAGTGTAGCCAAGAAATTCGAAACCGGCACAGCCATTCCTCAACCCTAATCGGAATGCTGACAAATCGTTCCGACTAAACCGAACTAATATCCTGCAAAAACTTCAGCACTTCGGCAATATGAGTCTTGACCGTTACTTTCCGCCATTCTTTGATCAAAATACCGTTTTCATCAATGATAAAAGTACTTCGCTCTATGCCGCGAACCTGTTTACCATACATGTTCTTTAATTTGATCACATCAAACAATTGACATAGCTGTTCATCCGGATCGGAGAGCAGATCAAACGAAAACCCCTGTTTGGCTTTAAAGTTTTCGTGAGATTTGAGGCTGTCTCTGGAAACACCCAGTATTTCCGTATTCAGTTGCCGAAATTGCTCGGCATGATCTCTAAAGGCCAATCCTTCCTGAGTACAACCGGGGGTGCTGTCTTTAGGATAAAAATACAACACCAGCTTTTTATTTTTAAAATCCGAAAGACGCAGTTTTTTATCGCCGGTAGCAAGTGCTTCAAAGTCCTGAACCGGTTGATCAATAGAAATTGTAGTCATAGTATTAGCGTTTAATAGGTTCAAGAATTGCGTCAATATTTAGATTATCGCAAAAATCCAGGAATTCTTCTCTTAATGTAAAAACTCTGATTTGATCCGGCACCAGCAAAATAAATTTACTGGAAAACACCGTGTTGTTAAAAAAAGCCGCCTGATGTCTGCTGGCTGTAATTTCCTCAATGATAACTTCGCGCTCAATCAGAAACGTGGTGATATCCACCAGCAAATCCTTTTTGTCGATTGAAATGGTTTCCAGCGTATAGGGAATCCCAAGCGGAACGCGTTGGTCGATTTTCGGCCGCAAAAAACTGATTTGCATGAGTAAGCGCTTGGCGATGGCGTCAAGCATGCCTTCCAGTTTGGCTATATGATTCCAATTGCCATCCATCAGCATATAGATTGCGGTAATTTGGGTCAGATTAGAGCTGCGCAGCTCCAAAACATTACAATGACATGCGCTCACTGCAGATAAAGTTTCAGCAATAAATTCTTTGGTTTGGTCACCCAAAACCGAAATAGCAAGTTGCATAAGGATCAGTCCGTAAGATGTTCTAGCAGTGTAACATCAAAATTTACAAAAACCAGCCTTTACCCTAATCTTCTTGCAGACCGGTAATGTCGGCATGATCATCAAAATAAACCGTCAATTTTTTACAAGTCTTGGCATCCGTTAATTGATTTTTCTCAAGTTTGAAGGCGCTACATAAATCTTCATCGCTTACCGGTACAATTTGCTTTTTGGGTAAACCTGCGTGCAACCACGACAAACAGATAGTCCATATCACCCATAACAGGATAATAACTGCAATAATTTCAAAATATAATTCCAAAAGTCCCAGCAAGGTTTTATAGCCGCCAAACCAGCGGATTTCATCGGAAAGATTCTTGACTCCAAGTAACCAGCCACCGAGGGTGAATAAGGGCAATAAAAAATACAGCCATAATAGCCAGCTGAGCACCGCTAAAAATACTGAGCCGCATTTTTGCTGAAAACTTTGCAGATGGGGCTGATTGATGATGATATCTTTCATTTCTGTCTCAACCCCCTGTCCAAAGTCACCCAAACCGCCCGTTGACCGCGTTTTTTACGCAAGGCCTTGATACAGCCGTTGACGGTAGTGCCGACATTAATCATCCAGTAAACTATCGGATACCAGATCATCCAGTAATAGTGCCTAGCTGCGCCGCCGCTTTGGCGCTCATATCGGGAATCGATACCTAAACTAACTGCAAACTGCACCAGGCAGGTCACGCACAGCAGCATACTGGTCCAGCGCGGAGACAGGTCTTCCAGCGCTTCCTGAGGCTGAGAAGCCAGAATCCATTGCAGTGGCGCCGCCACCAAGCTAAACAGCACCAAAAAAGCCCAGCATAAACTAATGCAATTTTCCAAATACAATAGCCACATTCCGCGCGACCGCCAGCGAAACATGTTCCTGAAATAGCGCATCAACACTTCCACGCCGCCTTGCGCCCAGCGGCTGCGTTGTTTCCATAAACCATTCAGAGTTTCCGGCATCAAAACCCAGCATAATGCATTTGGCTCAAAACGTATGGTCCAGCCGGACAATTGCAATTTCCAGCTGATATCAATATCTTCGGTCACCATATCCGGACTCCAGTATCCTACATCGTGTAATGCGGCTTTGCGGAATCCGGCTATGACGCCGGAGATGGTAAAAATATGACCATAAGCGCGTTGAGCCCGCTTAATCATGCCCACAATCGCGGAAAATTCACCTACCTGGATTTTCCCCAGCATGCTGGAGCGATTACGTATTCTGGGGTTCCCGGTCACTGCGCCCACGCTGGGATTTTCAATAAAATGCCGGACAATCCAGGCTGTGGCGTTGGGAGCAAGCAGCGCGTCTCCATCTATGCCGATCAGAAATTCGCTATTGGATAATAGTGCGGCAGTGCGCAAGCCGACAGCTTTGCCCTGATTGCTGGCTAAATTCACCACTCTGACCTGGGGATAACGGTCAGCCAGTTCATGAAGGATTTCCAGGGTATTGTCTTTGCTGCCATCGTTTATAGCGATGATTTCGTAATTGGGGTATTGCTGACGTAAAAGATATTCTATGGTTTCCCGGATATTCTCGCCTTCGTTATAACAGGGCACTAAAATTGATACCGGCGGATATACGTTTAACTCCGGCAATTC
>CAVUMJ010000287.1:0-6068 GCA_963741375.1 uncultured Pseudomonadota bacterium | reverse complement strand
AATTGGCCGGGGGTCGATACAACCATGGCCTTTAACTGCTTTTTATATCTTTCAAATTATGTTTGGAGGGCCTGTTGCTGCACCGGCTGTATATGAATACGATGGAACACCTGGAGGATCTCTTTCAGGAACGTGGTCGATGATTCGTGCAGGAGTGGGAGGATCAATAACATTGGCTCCATCAGATTTCCCCTTGAACAATACGTAACTGAACCAAGTAGAGGGCAAAAACATTACCATCGTGACGGCATGACAGTGATTGGTTGCCACCAATTCCGTGTCACCCGCAACAGCGATTTTTTTGTGGACGATGACGCCATAGACGATTTGATGCTGGCCGTTGAAGGCGAACTTGCCACCCGCAATTACGGTGACGAGGTGCGTCTGGAGATTGACGCCAATTGTCCTGATGAAACCATCCGTTTTCTGCTTGGACGTTTTGAACTGACATCTGACCGGCTGTTCAAGGCTAACGGCCCGGTCAACCTTAGCAGGATTCAAGCCCTATCGGCTTTGATAGATAGGCCGGATTTAAAATTTCCAACTTTTAAGCCAAGCACTCCCCCAGGTTTTAGCCGGAACAAGGATTTTTTCGCGACTATCCGCAAACAGGATATGTTGCTGCACCATCCATATGAGTCTTTTACTCCGGTAGTAGACTTTATCAGACAGGCTTCCACTGATCCGGATGTGATTGCCATCAAACAGACCTTATACCGCACAGGCGTTAATTCGCCAGTGGTGGCCGCATTGATCAAAGCCGCCACAGCTGGTAAGGAAGTCACTGTCGTCATTGAATTAATGGCGCGTTTTGATGAAAAAGACAATATCGGCCTGGCGGCCAAATTGCAGGAAGCTGCCGCCCATGTGGTTTACGGCGTGGTTGGTTATAAAACCCATGCCAAAATGTGTCTGGTGTTACGCAAGGAAGGCGATACCATACGCAACTATGTGCATTTAAGCACCGGTAATTATCACCCCAGAACAGCCAGGCTTTATACGGATTACGCTTTGTTTTCCAGTGAAAAGGAACTGGGCGACGATGTGCGGCGGATTTTCATGCAGTTAACCAGCTTGGGCAAGGTCAGCAAACTCAGCAAACTGTTACAGTCGCCTTTTACCTTGCATCATGGCTTACTAAAAATGATAGAAAGGGAAATCGACAATGCCAAGGCAGGCAAACCGGCTAAAATTATCATGAAAGTCAATGCCGTGGTTGAAGAACTGGCAATTCAGGCCTTATACCGCGCCTCGCAAGCCGGCGTGGAAATTAAAATGATAGTGCGGGGCATTTGTTGTCTGCGTCCGGGTGTGCCTGGGGTTTCTGATAATATTGAAGTACGCTCCATAGTTGGGCGTTTTTTGGAGCATACCCGCATCTATGCCTTCATGAATGGCGGGAATTGGGATGTCTACGCGGCCAGCGCCGATTTAATGAACCGAAACATGTTCAGACGCGTGGAAATTTGCTTTCCGATTTGCGACAAGAAAATTGCCGAACGAATTCTTAACGACCTGAATGGCTATTTAAAAGACAATTCCCAGGCCTGGCTGCTGCAGTCTGACGGTCATTATTTATTGGCCAAACCTGGCGACTGGCCTGTTTATCAGGTGCAAGCCGAATTATTAAAAGCCTTGGCTTAACAAGTTGCATATGTTAAATCAACACCAATTCCGGCAAGTGGTGCTGGATACTGAAACCACCGGCATTAATCCCAAGGAAGGCCATAAAATCATTGAGATTGGCTGTGTCGAACTGATCAACCGCCGCCTGACTCATAACCGTTTTCATGTTTACCTTAATCCTGAACGGGAAATTGATGCAGGAGCCATTGAAGTTCATGGCATCACCAATCAATTTTTGCTGGATAAACCCAAATTCAAAGATGTGGTTGATGATTTCATGGCTTTTACCCAGGGCGCTGAATTAATCATTCATAATGCCCCGTTTGACGTCGGTTTTTTGAATCATGAAATTTCCTTGTTGGAAAACGACTCTCGCACCATAGAAACCAACAGTACGGTATTTGATACCTTGGCTTTTGCCAGAAAAAAACATCCC
Organism: uncultured Pseudomonadota bacterium; assembly: GCA_963741375.1. Lineage (GTDB taxonomy): Bacteria > Pseudomonadota > Gammaproteobacteria > Methylococcales > Methylomonadaceae > Methylomonas. The sequence goes on along the minus strand of CAVUMJ010000287.1, from coordinate 4,006 downwards.
GGCGCCAGAAACAGTCTGGATGCTTTATGTAAACGCTATGAGATAGACAATAGCCATCGGGAATTGCACGGCGCTTTACTGGATGCCGAGATTTTGGCCGAAGTTTACCTGCAAATGACTGGAGGTCAAGCTTCTTTACTGGATGATAATCTGCATTCCGGCGAAGACAGACAACAAGTTATCGAGCGGCTGAGTCATGATAGACCGCCTTTAAACATCATTTACTGCTCGGATGAAGAACAGACTGCGCACCAGCAACGCCTAGCGCAGATTTCCAAGGCCGGCGGCATCTGTTTATGGGAACAGTAATGAAGGCCGTTTAACTTAAGCCTGTTTCGATAAACTGATGTCCGATTTTTTTCAGTTGCCGAACGATTGAAACACTAATAAGCGATTATTAGCAGGCATGGAGTGATCATCCTGCAACTCCAGACCAATTGCATTGGCCAGTTTGCAGACATATTCAAAATCCCTGATGCCGCTAAGCGGGTCTCGGTCTTTCAGCCACTGCTCAAAGCGCTGGTTACTGTCACTGGTAAAACTGCCTTGATAATTAAATGGCCCGTAAATACAAACCTTTGCGGCCGGACTAAGCAATACCGCCATTCTTTTAAATAAGGTTTCAACTTCCGCCAGACTGATAATATGCAGGGTATTAGCGGTAAAAACGCCATCCACAGCCTGGCATGGCCAGTCAGACTGGTTAATATCCAGTTGCAAAGGCGGCATGAGATTATTTAAATTAGCTTCATTCAGCCAAAGTTGTATACCAGGCAGATATTCAGCTTTATCTGTTGGCTGCCAGATTATATGCGGAAGTTGTTCGGCAAAATAGCAAGCATGTTGTCCGCTGCCGCTGCCAATTTCCCAGACTGTGATAGGCTGAGTAAATACTTGCCGAAGAATCTGTAAAATCGGATTTTTATTGTTTTCACAGGACTGAGAAAACGGTTTGCCTGGATTTGTCATCAGAGATCTTTAGGGTTTTTATTAATGTTGTCATATTAAGGCTTTGTCAAATGCATGTGAACATCATAGCCAATATATCTGAGATCGACAGCCGGCAGTGGAATAAGCTGAGCGGTGTCGCCTACCCGTTTTTTCGTCATGAATTTTTACTGGCGCTGGAACAAAGCGGCGTCGTCAGTAAACTGACCGGCTGGCAACCGCAACATCTGTTAGTTAGCGAAAACAATATCATTCAGGCAGTCATGCCATTGTATGTTAAATCGCATTCCTGGGGCGAATATGTGTTTGATCATGCATGGGCGCAAGCCTATCAACAACATGGTTTACATTATTATCCTAAACTGTTGACGTCCATCCCTTTTACGCCCTGCCAAGGCCAACGCCTTGCCATCATGCCGGGAGCTGATCAAACTAAAATCACCCGGCTTGCCGTGACTGCCATTCAACAATTTGCAGCGCGTCAGCAGTTATCATCCTGGCATTGCCTGTTCCCCGATCAAGCTTATCTTGAACAATTACGCCACGCAGACTTAATCATCAGAGAAGACGTACAATTCCAATGGCTGAACCGTGGTTATCAAAACTTTGAGGATTTTTTACAAACGCTGAACTCCGCCAAGCGCAAGATGATAAAGCGCGAACGCCGCAAAATAGCTGAACAAGGCATTAGTCTGCAACGCCTGTCAGGCCCCGAAATTACCGCAGAACATTGGCAAAGCTTTTACCGGTTTTACGCCATGACCTATCTAAAACGGCACTCCCAACCCTATTTGAACCTGGAGTTTTTTCTACAATTGGCAAGCAGCATGCCAGAGCAACTGCAATTGGTTTTAGCCATAAAAGACAACAGCGCCATAGCAGCAGCCCTATGCTTTGTCGGCAGCGATACCTTGTACGGCAGATACTGGGGTTGCGACACCGAATACGACGCTCTGCACTTTGAAGTCTGTTATTACCAGGGTATTGAATATTGCATCAATCATGGATTAAACCGCTTTGATTCCGGCGCCCAGGGTGAACATAAAATCGCCAGAGGGTTTGAGCCGATAACCACCTATTCCGCTCACTGGCTTAAAGATAACGAATTTGCAGGCGCCATCGCCAATTTTGTAGAAAGAGAGCGCAAGCATGTGCAAGGTTATAAACTGGATGCCGAGGGGTATTTGCCGTTTAGGCGGGAGTGATGCGTTGCTATGGTCTAAACATGCTTCTTTGGTAATGGTGGTGGCTGAATTACAATCTTTTGTTTATCATAAAGTTATAACGGTTTTGAGAATTTTGGATAGAAATTTAATAGACTGGGGGAAATTCTGAAATTTCACAAGTAAATGGGTTTATCTATTCTCCCATGATTCTAATAAAGAATTACGTCTAATATAATCTACTCACAATTTCAATGAGTTATAAGTTTGTTTTTAAGCTGGGGATGATTTTGGTGTGAGCCTGAAATTAAAATAATCGTTACCTCTATCCCCAGTTTTAAGTCATACATACACTTTAAAAGTCTCTTTACTGTCAATCCAGCTTCCAAAATGCCTTGATTTCTGGATATTTAAAGGCAAGATAGTCCATAAATTCTTGAGAAATGAAGCTTGCCTGCCATAAATCTTTCCCATGTTTGAAAACCATATGATATGGATTAACGAAATCGAGAATGAACGAAAAAGGAGTAAGATAGTTGCCATCTTGAATATAAGGGCTTTCTCGCTTGAGACGCTCCCAGTTTGGAATACGCTGCACCAACATGGATTCCTCGTTGGACAAATATAGCAGTTCCTTAAGTATATCTCTGCGTCTATGCCATTCTTTAACCTTTTCCATTAGGGGCTCATCATCAAGAAATCCACTTTCTCGAAGTTGGTTTATCTCGATTACTGTGTACAGTTGGGTATAAAATGGAAGAAATGCAGCCCATTCGGTTGCGAATTTCACTATTGGAGTTAAGCTAAAGCTGGGAGGCTGGCTAATAGAAACAAAATCATTCTCACTTTCTAAAATTGATTGCCCTTCGACCCTCAGCTCATGTTTAGTTTTAAACATATGTAGTCTTTCGACAGGATACTCTGACGGGTCTTTGTCGACTGTTGTGTGACAGGTCGGGCAAAGAAGGATGAGGTTCAAGTAGGAGTTACGTTCCTTTTGGTCAAGTATGCTATTTCCTCTTGGACCATCGGGACTCTCTGCAACTATATGGGCAGCTTCTCCGAGAAGAGCTGGTTTGCCAGCATCAGTCAACTGATCAAGCCGCCTACGGCATAACGTGCATTTCGAGCCAGCACGTCCCCAAAGAAGTTTGATGTCAGGAATAGCCATTACTTTATATCGTAATTTTAAATTTATCCATACGCATCAATTTTAGCTGACAAATCTAGGCGCATGGCTGCGGCTAACAAGCGTTTATCGCGTGTCCATAGACGAGTATTGGTTGCTAATTGTGTAGATGCCAACAAATGTACGTCAACCAGTCCTATTCCCATCCCAAAAAGAGCGTGCGTATCAATAAAAAAATTAATTTCATCTACCAACACGACGGGAGCTTGAGGCAGGTTATCCAAGCAAGATAAAACTACTTTGCGTTGTTGCAAATTACCCAAGGCCAATTCACCCCGCACAAATGGGTGACTCAATACCTGATTCCGGTTGAGTAACTGGATTAAGGAAGGCTCATTACTGCGTAAATGATCAATCCAAATCGAAGTGTCCACCAAAACCATCATGATTTTAAAGCGGCGATTGTCGACGAGGAATGTCATCTAATTGCGGTTCGCTGCCGCCTAAACATGCCATTCGTTTGGCGCTTTCCCGTTCTATCAAGGCTTTTAAAGCTTCTTTAATTAATGCGGTTTTTTCCCGCAATTGTGTCAAATCTTGCGCTTTAGCCAACAAAACATCATCTAATACAATAGTGGTTCTCATTATTTGCATCCTTTTTAGCATCAAATGATGCGCTATTTTATGTATTTCGGCAACTATATTCAACTTTCTTTTGTATGACTCCCCTATATTATCGTTTAAAATCAATTAATTATAGTTTGAT
>CAVUMJ010000286.1:0-18921 GCA_963741375.1 uncultured Pseudomonadota bacterium | reverse complement strand
GGTTGTGGTGCTTGACGGCAATGGGTTTTTTTTTTTTTGTTTTGTTATTGCCGTTGACGTATTGTTGGGCCTCGAGGTAGGGAAGCCTCTTCTGGTGCCTGCGGCGGCGGCGGATTCGTCGCTTAAGCGCTGCGCCGGGCTTGAGCCGTCTGGCCGGCGGCGGGGCTGGCCCGGCTTGGTAGCTTGGGCTCGATCTTCCTGTTCTGCGAGCCGAGTACCCCACTGCGCATAATCGGCGAACACGGCCAGTGCCGCGGCCGTCGAGGCCCAGAACGGTGGAAGCGACGATGACCTTTTTTTTTTTTTTTGCTTCGTTCAGTTGCGTGTGCTCTCTGGGGGGGGTTCTGATGGATAGTAAAAGCTTTTTTTCAAAATTATTTGCGCTCTTGGTTGATAAAGCACCCGCAGTCATCAGCTTTGTCAGAATCTATTCCAAAAAAGCCCAATGCGCCGATTTTTTGGCTCCTTTGTTAATTCGGCTTTATTTGGCGCCTGTGTTTTGGATGGCGGGCACCCAAAAATTCACCCATTTTACAGATACAGCCGAATGGTTTGGTAGTGTTGATAGCGGCTTGGGCCTGCCTATTCCTTACGTTTTGGTATTTTTTGTGGCCTTATTCGAAACCTTAGGGGCTTTGTTTCTTTTGTTTGGATTTGCTACCAGATTGATCTCTTTACCCTTAATAATCATTATGGCAACGGCTGCCTATACTGCCCACAGCCCTAACGGCTGGCTGGCTATTGCAACCGGTAACGGTATTTTTGCAACTGAACGGACAAAAGCTGCGATTGAGCGTCTGGAAAGCGCTAAAGAATTACTACAAACCCATGGCGATTATGCCTGGTTGACGGAAATGGGAAATTTAGCAATTTTAAACAACGGCGTGGAATTTGCCGTAACTTATTTTATTATGTTGCTAACCTTATTTTTTGTAGGCGGCGGCCGCTATATCAGTACTGATTATTGGTTAGAAAAGCGATATTTTGATCGTTCTACTCCGGACTGATAGGCTGAACCAATACCCATGGCTTAACGACAACAGCCCAGACCTGATAACGGTTTTCCAGCCAGTCCTTGGCTTGCAGGTCAGAAACCCGGCTTATCTGATTGGCCCTAAGCCATTGTTCTACGATAACTTTATTATCAACAGCAAATTGACAGGCGACTTCAACCAAATCCAGATCAGCCGCCACGGCAATGGCTTGTCCACTAGCAAAAAAACGTTGCAGTTCCGACCAGGGAATTTTAGAAGTCTCCAGGTTGACTTTAATTTTTTCAAGTGAGTAGGCTGATTCGTTCATTAAAATTATCCTGTTGCAATAATATGTTGTAATATTTGAGGATATTTTACCTTAGCTAGGAGGCTGTCCGAGAATAGGAACCGTAGCGAGGGAAAGCCATTTTGAGTCAGATTTTTTGCGCATTTGAGGCACAATAGTTGCGCTATTGAACGAAAATGCGCGGAAAATATGACCAAAAGGGCTTTTCCGCAGTAGGTTTTCTATTCTCGGACAGCCTCCTAGTTATTTTATTTGCCATCAGGAGTTACTCATGTCACTTTTCGATTCTTTCAAAAAACGTTCTACGCTTGATGCTGCAATCAAACAAGTTTCTTTAGCCAGGAAAAGCGAAGGCGGCAAGGCGGAACAACTTTATAAAGGCGCCTATCATGGTTTTGCTAAAGTCGTTGTCGATAATCCGGTTATCTCCGAAGCTTTATATCACTGGGGGTTTGCATTATTGCATGAAGCCGCAACCCAGCCTACCGATCAGGCGATTGAAACATTGGAAGATGCTATTTCCAAGTTTTCATTTTGCCTGTTAACCTCTCCAAATTATTTAGGCGCAGCGGTTGACGGTGGCGTTACCTTCATGGAATTAGCTCGGATCAGCCCTAGCCAATCTCATGAGTATTTATATCAGATGGCGCAACAGTTTTTTGAAAAAGCTGAAGCCATTCAAAAAGGTAGCGCATCTTACAACCTGGCTTGCATTCACGCCTTGAGCGGCGATCATGCCGCTTGTAAAAATGCCTTGGAACTTGCAAAAGGCCACGGCACTTTACCAAGTGAACAAGCCATGCTTCAGGATGCGGATTTGAGCAACATACACGAATTAACCTGGTTTAAAGAGTTTTTAGAGGCATTGAAAATTCAGCCCGAACAAAAAAGTACCGTTGAAGAAGAAATTATCACCTATGAACCAAGCTTTAATTTGAAAAAAACTGAGGATTTTGATTATTACAATTCGCAACCGGAATTAACTAAAGAGTAGCGGTAAATAGCGAACGCAAGACTTGCAATCCCAACTTTCTGGTTAATTCAATATTGCGTTCCGGAATCAGTTCCGGATCTTGATAAAATTCCAAGGCTTGCTCTATATCGCTCTCCCTGATGATATGTAACATGGGATAAGGTGAACGGTTGGTGTAGTTTGCCGGATCTTCCTCGGTACTGCCTGCAAAACAATAGTCAGGATGAAAACTGGCTAACTGATACACTCCCTCAAAACCTTGATCTATTAACAATTGCTCAGCGATCGCTAATAGATCAAGAAAGTCCTCAAAATTTGCGCCTGCTTTTGTCAGTATCAGTAATGTCGTGGCAATTGTTAAGTTTTCATCAAGATAACAGCATTCCGTAATCAATTCTTGCAAACAGTTTTCCGGCTCGGCATATTCAACAATTTGATACCGTATTCGATCACTTTCATATACCTGCCTGGCGAAGGGGCAGATGTTGTACTTTATAATAAAAGAAACCAGCCAATTCTTGGTGGATTCGATTACAGCCCGGTTATTCATAAAAATGGTCAGTCAAAAAGCGCATGTTTAAAAACCGGGTTCCTAATGTATAAAGCCATCGCGCGCGAATCGGTGCAACTGTTTGAGCCCGGGACAGGCTGGCGTGACGCACATTAGTCATTTTAATCTGCAATAGCCTGCGATGTGCGTCACCTGCTTTAGGATTAAAACGTGACTACTTCGCTGCCTTTACCGACCAAAACCACATCGGCTCCACGTAGCGCAAATAAACCTACCGTGATGACGCCGGGGATATTGTTGATAGTTTTTTCCAATTCGATAGGATTCAGAATGGTCAGATTATGGACGTCTAAAATTTCGCAGTTGTTGTCAGTAATATAGTTTGCCCGTAGAACCGGTTGTCCACCCAGCTTGACCAGTTCTCTGGCAACATAACTACGCGCCAAAGGCAATACTTCAACAGGCAAAGGGAATTTGCCTAATACATCAACGCATTTACTCTCATCTACAATGCAAACAAATTTTCTACTGGCGGCTGCAATGATTTTTTCGCGGGTTAAGGCGCCGCCTCCGCCTTTCAACATTTTTTTATGCGGCGTCACTTCATCGGCGCCGTCAACATAGACGTCAAGATCACCAGTCTGATTGAGCTCCACTACCGGGATACCGATTTGTTTTAAATGCTCCGTGGTTTTGATAGAGCTGGAAACAGCGCCTTCAATTTCTGACTTAAAGTTACAATCAGCCAGGCAATTAATTAAATGGGTTACTGTCGATCCTGTGCCCACGCCAATTACCGGCACATTTTTAAGATATTGCAAAGCATTCTGAGCAACTAGTTTTTTTAATTCATCTTGAGTCATATGGTTCTCCCTATGGTTTACTCTATTTAATTATTATGGTGTGATGATGACAGATTATGCTATTCAAGTTGATTCGACGATAATCCCGTCATTGTGTGGGATAATACCTTATTAAGAATATTCTCTCAGCAGTTTTTAGGACTATGATACAGAACTATATAGTAAAGATCTTACAGGCAAAGGTTTATGATGTCGCCATAGAATCCCCACTGGATTTTGCACCGACCCTATCCGCCAGATTAAACAATCGGGTTTATTTAAAACGCGAAGACTTGCAACAAGTATTTTCCTTTAAATTGCGGGGCTCATATAACAAGATTGCATCATTGACCCCAGAACAGACTGCTAAAGGCGTGATTGCAGCTTCTGCAGGAAATCATGCTCAGGGCGTGGCGTTAGCCGCCAAAAAACTGGAAATCAAGTCACTTATCGTGATGCCTAAAACCACGCCTGAAATAAAGATTAAATCTGTCAAATCCCGTGGCGCCAAGATTGTATTGCATGGCGACTCCTATGACGAAGCCTATGCCCATGCCATTGAGCTTGCCAAAGAAAAAGGCATGGTGTTCATCCACCCCTATGACGACCCGGAAGTCATTGCAGGACAGGGAACGGTAGCCATGGAAATTTTGCGTCAACATAATGGCCCAATTCATGCCATTTTTATCCCTGTTGGCGGTGGCGGCCTGATTGCCGGCATGGCCGCTTATATTAAATTTGTCCGCCCGGAAATTAAAGTAATCGCAGTTGAACCGGATGATTCCGATTGTTTGAATCAGGCGCTGATTGCCGGCAAAAGAGTTGAGCTGGAACAAGTTGGACTATTTGCCGACGGCGTTGCGGTCAGGCAAATTGGTGAAGAAACATTTCGTCTAGCCAGACAATTTGTGGATGAAGTGATTACCGTCAATACTGATGAAATTTGCGCCGCCATTAAAGATGTTTTTGAAGACACCCGTTCTGTCGCAGAACCAGCTGGAGCGCTGGCTATAGCCGGAATGAAAAAATATGTAGAGCGCCAAGCGATAAGATTTGAAACGCTGATTGCTATCGATAGCGGCGCCAACATGAATTTTGACCGCTTGCGATATGTGGCCGAGCGCACCCAGGTTGGCGAGCATCGGGAAATTCTGTTGGCGGTCGCCATTCAAGAAGTGCCGGGTAGTTTCTTAAAGTTTTGCAAATTGCTAGGTAAACGCAGTATTACCGAATTTAATTACCGCTATTTTGACAGCAAAATGGCTCAAGTATTTGTTGGCCTCACCAGTAGCGGGGTGGAAACCGACCGCCAGGAACTGATTGAACAATTGATTGAAGATGGTTTTAATGTGACGGACATGACGACCAGCGAACTGGCGAAAGATCATATTCGCTATATGGTGGGCGGCCATGCTCCTCATGAATTGCAAGAAAAAATTTACAGCCTGCAATTTCCGGAACGGCCCGGCGCCTTGCTTAAATTCTTAATGGAATTGGGTAATCAATGGAATATCAGTTTGTTTCATTACAGAAATCATGGGGCGGCCTTTGGCAAAGTTTTGATTGGTCTGCAAATAAGCGATGCAGATTGCAAACAGTTTGAAAAATGCCTGCATACATTAGGGCTGAATTTTCGTGAAGAAACTGGTAACCCTGCCTATAGGCTTTTTGCAGGCGGCAGTGAAAACTAATTAAGAGTTCAACCCGAAAAATTCAATTAATGCTCAAGCTATACACTCTGATTTTTTACTGTGCGCTACCACTGATTTTATTGCGGCTGACATGGCGAAGCATCAAGGCGCCCAGCTACCGAAAGCGCTGGCAGGAGCGTCTTGGCATTTATTGCATTCCGCCTTTACAGGGCTCAATCTGGTTTCATACGGTTTCCGTAGGTGAAGCTGAAGCGGCTTTTCCATTAATTAAACTGATGCAAAGCCGACATCCCGATGCCGGCTTTTTAATCACTTCCACCACACCGACAGGCTCTGCACGCATTCAACAAATACTCGGCGACAAAGTGGCTCATGTCTACATGCCATATGATCTACCTGACGTAATAGAACGATTTATCAAGCATTTTCAACCTGGAATCGCCATCATGATGGAAAAGGAAATCTGGCCAAACCTGATTTCTATCTGCAAAAACAAACAGATTCCAGTATTAATCGTTAATGCGCGCTTATCGCAGCAATCCGCAAAATCCTACCAAAGAATCTCAAAACTAGCCAAGCCGGCTTTAAACAAAATCTCTCTGATTGCCACCCAGACCGAAGATGACCGGCAACGATTTATTAATATAGGCGCAGCAAGCCAGTCTGTAAAAGTGCTGGGCAACACCAAATTTGACGTGAGTATTGATGAGCAAACAGTTTTTGCCGGCCAAAACCTGAAACTAAGCCTGTTTGCCGGCCGTTATGTGTTAATCGTCGGCAGCAGTCATCAAGGCGAAGAAATTGTTTTTCTGAAACTTTATCCGGTCTTAAAAGCCCATATCCCTGAACTGTTATTATTGATTGCCCCCAGACACCCGGAGCGTTTTCAGGCCGTCAAAAAACTCTGTGAGGAGCAGCAACTTAAGGTATTGATGCGTACTGACAAACCCAAAAGCCTAACAAACTGCGATGTTTACCTGGCTGACAGCATGGGAGAGTTGAAAATGCTTTATGCGGCTGCCGATGTGGCTTTTGTTGCAGGGAGTTTAGCGCCGGTTGGCGGCCATAATGTGCTGGAACCTGCGGCCGCGGGAACTCCCATATTGTTTGGACCACAGATGTTTAACTTTCAGGAAGTTGCAGATAAAATGCTGGCAATGGCCGCCGCCATACAATGCCAAGACGAAACAGCAATCCTTCATGCATTATTACAACTATATAACCAACCTGTGCTCAGCAATGCTATGGTTAAAAAAGCCCATGATTTTATTCAGCTAAATCAAGGAGCGACTCTAAAAATTGCCGATACCTTGGAAAACTATATTAAATAATTTATGAATTTTTCTGTAGACTGTCTGCCACCCGGCATTTTCCGCTATAATCTGTCCGTTTTTATTTTATCTGGTTGTGTAGCTAATTATGTCTGAAATCAAAAAAGTTGTATTGGCTTATTCCGGTGGTTTGGATACCTCGGTTATCCTGAAATGGTTGCAGGATGTCTACAACTGTGAAGTAGTTACTTTTACTGCTGATATCGGACAGGGAGAAGAATTGGAGCCTGCCAGAGCCAAAGCCCTGGCTGCCGGAATCAAAGAAATCTACATTGATGATTTGCGTGAAGAATTTGCCAGGGATTTTGTCTTTCCTATGTTTCGCGCTAACACGCTTTATGAAGGTGAATATTTATTAGGCACTTCCATTGCCAGACCTTTAATTGCCAAACGTTTAATTGAAATTGCCAATGAAACCGGTGCTGACGCCATTTCACACGGCGCCACCGGTAAAGGTAACGATCAGGTTCGCTTTGAATTAGGCGCATATGCTTTACGTCCCGATATTAAAGTGATTGCGCCCTGGCGCGAATGGGACCTGAATTCCAGACAAAAACTGCTGGCCTATGCCGAACAGCATGGCATTTCCGTCGAAATGAAAAAAGGCAAAACCTCGCCTTATTCCATGGATGCCAACTCCCTGCATATCTCATATGAGGGCAGAATCCTGGAAAATCCATGGACCGAACCTGAAGAAGATATGTGGCGATGGACTTTATCACCTGAAAACGCCCCTGACCACCCTACGTATCTTGAATTAACATATCGTAACGGCGATATTGTGGCCATTAACGATAGGCCACAAAATCCAGGTGAAGTCATGGAAAATCTAAATAAAATCGCCGGGGCCAATGGGATAGGCAGGCTGGATTTAGTTGAAAATCGCTATGTTGGCATGAAATCCAGAGGCTGTTACGAAACTCCGGCAGGTACGGTCATGCTTAAAGCCCACAGAGCAATTGAGTCTTTAACCCTGGATAGAGAAGTCGCCCATTTAAAAGACGAATTGATGCCACGCTATGCATCTCTTATTTATAATGGCTATTGGTGGAGTCCTGAAAGAAAGATACTGCAAACCATGATAGATGCGTCTCAGATTCATGTTAACGGCAAAGTCCGAGTCAAATTGTATAAAGGCAACGTGATTATTGTCGGGCGCTATTCGGAGAGTGATAGTTTATTTGATGAAAACATTGCCACTTTTGAGGAAGATGGTGGCGCATATAATCAAAAGGATGCTGAAGGCTTTATCAAGTTAAACGCATTAAGAATGCGGATTGCTGCTAAAAAACAGCGGCTGGTTTAATTTAGATTGTATAATGCCTATTCCAGCAAGGGATCCAATTCGGCACTGCCTAACCGGCTAGGCGCTTTTGGAAACTATTTCGTTCGGCAACAACTAAAATAATAATTGCGCATATGGCTGAGTTTAATCCGGATGATGTTGATTATCGAAAGCGTGACGTCGTTGTCTTGCAGACTATCCAGCCTCATCATGCCTTGGTTAAGTCCAATCGATTCCTATTAAGAATCGTTTATCTCTTAATCGCTATGGTGTTTTTGCTGGGACTGATGTTAATACCGCGGCAAAATATTTTGGAGCAGCTTGGCCGACATAAAATTGCTGAGAATACTCAAAATCCGGTATTATCCGCTGAAGTAAAACAGTTAAGAGGGCAAATGTTCGGCTTGGTAAGCGGTTCAATTGAAAGCAAGCTGAAATCATTAGAAGACAACATTCGTAAAGGCAGCATTAGCGACTCGCTTGAAACCATTTCAGAATTAAAGTCACAGATCAAGTTACTGGATAATTATTCACAAGAACCTTCCGCACAGGCCAAACAAGCGGTTGTTGATGAGCAGGTTTTTAAAGAGCTGTCTGAACTTAAAGGTTTAATTTATTTGACCTTGGTCTCATGCGGACTGATGATCGCCGCCATAGCAGGCGTGTGGTTACGTAATCGCTACCGATTGACCCATCAACAATCAAAAGCTTACTTGGGCAATAAAAAAGAGTTTTTTAACGACTAGGAGGCTGTCCGAGAACGTATATAGAGTCATAGGGCGTATTAGCGAAGCGTAATACGCCGGATGGTCGAAGGCCAACATGCGGCGCAATACGGCTAGCGCCTATTGCGCCCTATGCCCTACGGTTCCTATTCTCGGAAAGCCTCCTAGTAAAAAACTCAGCAATAAAAAAGCCGCCGCAAAAAATTGCAGGCGGCTTTTTTTCGATTGCTAAGAAATTATTTGCTCAAGTACGCGTAAACATCATCAATAGCTTGATCTATAGTTAAACCGGCTTTTTTAACCGGACCAACTTCTAAAATTGCATCAGTCGCTTTAGGCATACCGTTTTTGCCATTTTTGATAACTGCAGCAAATTGCTCTTTAGGCAGTTTGCCAGCTTTAATCAAAGCTTTTAATTGTGGATTTTGAGCTTGATCATGACAGCTACCGCAGCCACGGCCAAATGCACGCTCATAAATTTTTGCCCCAAGTTCTTCTGTTTCGTTAGCTGCAACTTGACCGCTTAATGCCAGTAATGCAGCACCCGCTAACAAACCAAATGATTTTTTCATTATTATCTTCTCGTATTGTGTTTAAAAAAGAGCTGTTCATTACCATTTGGCATGTTCAGCTGAGGTAAAATAAAAAACTGTAACAGGATATGGAAATTTTTGAAAAATATCAATCTCTTTTCTTTAACTCTGAGTGATTGCCAAAAAACCCAGAATATCGAGTACCCGGCAACAATATCCGTGTTCGTTATCGTGCATTAAAGACATGCCGAGTTGCCGCTGCTGACAGAGCGAAACATGTTTCATCAATATGATAGCCGAAAACTCCGCGCCCATATAGTCAATACTGGTTTTTTGATGTCCCCACACTCCATAATCACAATTTATGATGCCTTGTAATTGTTTCTCTGCCTGAGATGCTAACAATTTTATCACTTCATCCTGACAAGTATCGCGAGATAATCTTACGCTTATATCGATAACCGATACGATAGTCGTGGGCACCCTATAGGATAATGCGTCCAATTTCCCGGCCAAGTTTGGCAAAACCAAAACAGTGGATTTTGCCACTGCGGTGGCGGTTGGGACTATTGAAACAGCGGAGGCCCTTCCCAACTGTGATGAAGCATGGTATCCATCCAGCATTCGCTGATCTGAAAGAGCAGGATGAATAGTAATGATACGAGCATATTCAATACCAAAATGCTGATCAAGCACATGAAAAACAGGAACAAGCGCATTGCCTGTGCAAGTGTTGGTGGAAATAACATGATGAATATCCGGCTGGTATTCTTTATGATTGATTCCGAAAACCAAACTGATATCGCTTCCCGGCACATTCCAGGTACATAAAATCTTTTTTGCAACCTGTTGCCGAATCAACGCCCTAAAATCTTCTATGGATGCCGTACCCGTCGCATCAATCAGCACATCCAGCCGGTAATCCCGCAACATGCCAAAACTGTCTTCGTCAGGATCACTACGCCTACGATCGACTCGCTGATAAGCAACCCTTTTATTGTCCAGAATCAAATCATCGCCTTCCCATGCGACAGTAAAAGACGGGCGGCCATAGGTGCTATCATGCGCCAACAAATAAGCCACATGATCGATAGGCATGACATCACAGACCACACAAATATCAAAACGATTAAGACTTCCGGGAGCGTAATTGGCGCGTAAAATACCCCGCCCTATTCTGCCAAGACCGGCAATGCCAACTTTCATATTCATTTTAGCATCCCCTTTAAACTTTTCCGGAGCGAATACAACAAGAAAATTTAAAGAATCTAATGAAGTAAAACACGATTGAATTCATAAAATTATTCTAGTTGTTGAAGAAAAGATTTGAAACGCTAACTGCATATTAAACAGTTAGAAACTAGTGCAACATTAACTGCAAGTCAAGTCCGCCGGCTAATCAGAAATTCATATATGCGCCGATGTCAATATGCCAATATTCCGGAATTTCAAAAGAAACGATATGATCAGAACTTTCGATTTTGGTAATATCCATATCTATGGGCGTTACAAAACTATTTGTGCGTGTGTTGAAAATTTTTCTAACTTTCGGATACAGTAAATTTTCATGATGCTGCTCTATGACAACAGCCAGATATCCACTATCAAGCCTAACCAGAGACCCAACGGGGTAAATTCCAATGGTACGGATAAATTGATGAACCAATGACTTATTAAACTCATGATCACTCCATAACAACAATTTTTTTAAAACGGCAGTTGGTTCAGCTTTTTGATGGTATATCCGATTAGATGTGAGTGCATCATAGACATCAACAATGGCGGCCATTTGTCCATACAGACTGATTCCATCTCCAGACAAGCTATTCGGATAACCGCTACCATTGCAACGCTCATGATGCTCAGCGACGATATTGGCGGAAACCTGCGAAATACCTTTGATATCCGCCACCAACTCACTTCCATAATTGACATGTTTTTTCATGACGGAATATTCTTTTTCACTAAGCTTTCCCGGTTTATTCAACAAGCGCTTAGGAATTTTCATTTTACCGATATCGTGAAGCAGCCCGCCCACCCCAACTTGCTCAATAAGAGAACGTTGCAGGCCCAAGTCTCTACAAAAGCTAATCAATAACGCACTGGCAGCCACTGAATGCTGAAAAGTGTATTTATCAACCTGTTTAATACGAAGCAGACTTAAAATGGCGTCCGGATTACGAAAAATTGATTCCGTGACAGCGGAAACCACAGGCTCAAGCTTTTCCAGCTCAACTTGTTTACCAACGCGGACATCCTGCAAAGTATTCTGAACTATATCGCTTGCTTCCTGATAGATTTGTTTGGCTTGAACGACCTCTTCTTCCAAAGTAACTTGTTTCGAGGGCTGACTCCTTGGATTTCTGCCAAGTTCCAGTAACGTAGCATTCAGATTCCGGTGAATATCATCTTTCGCGTCGGGTTGTTCATTTGTATCGAAACCCAAATTAGTATCTATGTAAAGATATTGAATACCGCACTCGTTAATTTTTTCAATTTCCTGAGCGGTTTGCAATTTGAAGCTATTATAAAGAAAAGGATGGTCTATCCAGCTACAATTAAGTTCGTGGACATACATACCTGATTTAAGATCGGCAACTTTGATTTTTTTAATCATGATCTGCTCTTAAATACCGACATCCTCATTTCCAAACTTATAGGATAAACGCAACAACACTAATACTGCGCCTGCCCCGCCAACGCGGGAAGGCGCAGAACAAAACGCCAAAACATCATTATGTTGACGCAACCAAAAATTAATATCGTTTTTCAGCACTGGCTGATTTTCCGGTGAATGAGATCCTTTGCCATGCACAATCAAAATACAACGATTCCCATGTTCCACACAATGCTGTAAAAAATACAGTAATCGTTTTTTGGCTTCTCGGCTTGTCAGTCCGTGTAAATCAATCTCGGCATCTAAGCCATAATAAACTTTGCGTAATTTTTTTAATACAGACTTTTGCAGCCCCGGGGAAATAAAAGCTAATTTATCTTCCTGGTAAACAGTTTCAACTGCTTCTCCAAGTTTTTTTTGTAAGGGATCGATTTGTTCCAGCGGTTTTGCTATTGGCGCCGGTTTAGGTTTTTTTTCCGGTTTTAAAATGACAGTATTGGATTCTATAGCCCTTACCTTTCCAATGGCTGTTCTGAACAATTCTGCATCTTGAGTAAAATCGTTTTTTTTTGTCACTTGGGCTGCTGGGGTTGCGGTTTTTTGCTACTATGGTCACTATTGTAGAATAATTCCTAATTCCGGGCTGTGGCCTGTGAGGGCTGTTTGTGGCCAAATAGGAATAAAGCCTGGTTTTCCCTGTCCTGTTTCCGAAACGATAGGAATAATCGCCGGAAACAAAGCAAGCAGTTATTTTTCCACAGTTCCATAGCCATTAATTTTAAAGTGTTTTAGGGCAGTATGCACATTTTGATCAGTAATGATGACGGTTATTTGGCAAAGGGCTTAGTATCTCTAGCGGATGCGCTGCGCCAATATGCCGATATTTCAGTGGTTGCCCCCGATAAAAATCGTAGTGCAGCCAGTAACTCCTTGACTTTGGACATGCCATTACGGGCAACTGTTTGTGATAATGGCTTCGTTAGAGTTGACGGTACGCCAACTGATTGCGTACATTTGGCCGTGACCGGCCTTCTAAGTCATGAGCCGGACATGATTTTTGCCGGAATCAATCATGGCGCTAATCTGGGTGATGACGTACTGTATTCCGGTACTGTTGCAGCTGCTACAGAGGGCCGTTTTCTTGGCCTGCCGGCTGTGGCCATTTCCCTTGCATCAAATGATCCCAAACACTTTGATACCGCAGGTCATGTGGCGGTAACACTAATGAAAAAAATCCTTAGCCACCCTTTACCCAAAGACACCTTGTTAAACGTGAACGTACCGGATGTGCCTTTGGACAAATTAAAAGGTTATCTTTCCTGCCGGTTGGGACAACGCCACAAAGCGGAAGCCATCATTCAATCAAAAGACCCTAGAGGTCACAACATTTATTGGGTTGGTCCTCCCGGAAGCGAACAGGATGCCGGTCCCGGAACGGATTTTGACGCTATTAGAAACGGTTATGTTTCAGTGACGCCATTACAGCTGGACATGACCCGCCATGAAAGCCTGGATTCGATTTGTGATTGGCTAAAACAGGAGAATCAAAGATGAATCGCCGCATACAAGGAATAGGTATGACATCCAGACGCACCCGTGATCGCATGATCTCCCGCCTGATTGAACAGGGCATCACTGATAACCAAGTTTTAAGCATAATGGCCGAATTGCCTCGACATATATTTGTTGATGAAGCTCTGGAAAGTCGCGCCTATGAAGATACCGCCCTCCCCATTGGTCATAATCAAACTATTTCCCAGCCTTACATCGTTGCCAGAATGACTGAATTGTTGCTGCAAAACGGCCCTTTGGGCAAGGTGCTGGAAATCGGCACCGGCAGCGGTTATCAAACTGCAATTCTGGCAAAACTGGCCACTCAGGTTTACTCTGTGGAAAGGATAGAGCCGTTGATGAAAAAAGCACGGGATACACTTTGGGAACTTGGTCTTAAAACCGTTGGTTTCAGACACAGTGACGGCAGTTGGGGCTGGCCGGAAAACGCCCCTTACAATTCCATTCTGGCTGCTGCAGCGCCGTTAACAATTCCCGAGGCGTTATTGGAACAGTTAGCAATTGGCGGCTCCATGGTCATTCCTGTTGGTAAAGAAGGACAAACTCAGAGTTTACATCTTATTTACCGGCATAAGGACGGTTATACAGATGAAATTATTGAAGCAGTCAGTTTTGTGCCATTTGTCTCCGGGGTGAGCCGTTAGTGGTTTTCTATCAAAACCAATTCACTAATATTTTTATAAAAAATTAAAAATCTTCTAACAAATTTTTAATCTTCTTGGCAAAATGTAATGGAATTTCATATTAACTGCAAAACTTCGATTAATGGTTTTAATGAATTGTCATGCTAGAAATTATTCAGATTCCGGTTCTAAACGACAACTACATTTATTTGATTCACGAAGCTGAATCTGCTGAAACGGCGGTAATTGATCCGGCAATTGCCGAACCGGTAATCAAAGTACTTGCTGAAAAGTGCTGGTCGCTTAGCTATATTTTTAATACTCATCACCATTATGATCATGTCGATGGCAACTTGCAGTTAAAACAGCTGACCGGCTGCAAGGTAATCGGTTCAAAAACGGATTTTCAACGCATTCCCGGACTAGACATTGCATTAAGTCATGGTGAGCAAATCAGTTTAGGAAGTCAAAAATTCGAGATTATTGCAACACCCGGACATACTCTGGGGCATATTGTTTTTTATAACGCGGAAAACCAATTGTTATTTTGCGGAGATACTTTGTTTTCTCTGGGTTGCGGTAGACTATTTGAAGGGACTGCCGAACAAATGTGGACTTCTCTGGAAAAACTGATGGCTTTACCGGATTTTACAAAAATTTATTGCGCCCATGAATACACTTTAAATAATGGCCGCTTTGCTTTAACTTTGGAAGCGGACAGCTCCGATCTGCAAAAACGGGTTGCTGAAGTAGTAAAACTACGTCAACAAAACCAGCCGACCATACCCAGCTATATAGGCCTTGAGAAAGCCACAAACCCTTTCTTAAGGCCACATAGTTCGAAAATTCGCAATGTAATTGGTGCAAAACAAGGTGAATCCAATGCCTCCGTTTTTGCCAAAATAAGGCAATTAAAGAATCAGTTTAATTGATTTTGCAAATCTCGGCCCATATTCCTTGCAGAATGTGATGACCGCATTTCGTTTTGATGTGAATCCATCATCCTATCTGCTTTGGGTAAACATCAACACTAAGGTACAATTTGTTTCCGGTAAAATGCCAATTTTCCAAACTGCTTTAGACTGGGGTGCATTTACAGTCAGTCTTTTGACTTAAGCCTAATATAACTGAGGAATTACATAATGAAAAAAAAATTGTTTCTGGCTATGGCAATGCTGGTTTCCACCAGCACTTTTGCAGCTACGGACCATTATATTTTGAGAGATGGCAGCCATGTTCAACATCTAAAAATCACTACATTCGGTAAAGATATTACTGTAAGCGCTGACGTTGATTTTGAACCGAATTCAGCAGAAACCGGGCGTCATTCCTGCTCTGCGCAGGTTTCAGGCGAAGCCAAGAAGATCTCGGATACCGAATTAGTCATGAAAAAACATATTGAAGGTGAAGCACGCATCTGCAGCATAACCGTAAAACTGACGCCTAACGGTGCTAAACTGGATCAATCTGAAGAGTGTGGCTATTTTGCAGCAGGCATCTGCCATTTCGCCAGTGATGGAAAAGAGTTGGTGAAAATTCAATAGGGCGACAGGATTGATGCGGAGGGGTATTGTTGAAGCAATTCCGCATCAATCTATCCTTTTTCTTTCGGCTTTCTTAGCTTCACAGAACAAAATTCTGCATGCTATATATCAAGTTCTTCATCAGTTTTTTTTAATTTAGGCCAGTGACTGAAAGCAAAGACCCAAATCATGATTACGTTGACTATCGGAATCAATAAAATCAGCACCCAACGGCCATCAAATCCGGCTTTGTCCAGAATACGATAACCCAACCATAAACAAAAGGCTACGAAAATCGGTAACAACCAGAACATCATCGGATCCATATTAATCCTCTTGTGTTGATTGGATATTCGGCCATGGAAATAGCGCCAATTGTAAAAATATCAGCAATAAACCAAAACCAGGGATAAAGATTAATAGAGAAAATAATGGATTAAGCCCGGTCTTTTTGTATATAAAATACAAAGGGATCAGTATCATTAAGCCAACTATGACGATATGAAAAAACTCCGGAACCATCAGACACCCCCCATTGCGAGTTTATAGTCTAAACAGCTTATCATGCTTGCCATATTAATTGATAGCATCCATCTTGCTGCTGACTCCAGGCCCATTCCGCTACCCATAGTCCGGCAACCGCAGCCAATCGGCCATTCAGATAAATAAGCGGCCTTAAATCTCTTTCCCAGGGAGGAACTTCGGCCTCCTGGTATAGTTTTTTTAAACAATGACTCCCTTCTCTATAAGGTAGCTTAAGTTTTTCACCACCACGTCTAACTTCTACAGTGACAGTTTGAGTATGCCATAAAAGTTTGTCTATACCTGAACATGAAGAAAGTATCTTTAAACTGTAACCATTTGGCATTTTAAGTTCAGTATCTTGAATCGGCCAATTACGAGCTAAGGGTTCCTGATTAAAAAAACTTGCATTTATACAAAATAATTTGGATTTGTATTTGCTGACTACATGATTTTGAATCAGAACTTTGGGTGTTGCATCCGCCTTTGCATAAATCATTTGCGCTATTATGGATTGCAATTTAGCTTCACTTGGCGGCTTTAGACCGAGCACATGCAACCAATACCTTAGCAACCAATTTTGTTGATTTTCATTGTTTAATCGCCATTTATCAATTAATAAACTTCTATCATTTTTGTCATAAAGCTCTGTAAAGCTGGTTTTAAGCCAATCATCCAACAATTGCTCGGCATTTGCACAATGCCTTGCCGTTCTTGCTACAGTTTTATCTAAAGAAGGCCAACGCTGTTTTAATAAGGGAATAATTTCATTTCGCAGAAAATTACGATCAAAATGGCAATTTTGGTTACTGGGATCTTCTACCCAGCATAATTGATGCTGTTTGGCATACAGCTGAATATCAGGTTTGGCGACCTCCAATAATGGCCGAATCAGCGTGCCATGACCAAATATTTGGGCTTTTGGCATGGCGGCAAGCCCAGGTAACCCGCAGCCTCTAAAAAGTTGCAACATCAAGGTTTCCATTTGATCTTCACGATGATGGGCAAATAAAAGCACTTCTTGCTCTTGCAGCAACCCTCTAAAAGCAGCGTATCGAGCATTCCTAGCAGCAGCCTCAGGCCCTTCACCTGATATTGGTTTTGCTTCAACTGTGATGATCTTTAAAGCTACGTCAAGTTCAAGACATCGCTGAGAACAATGCCTACCCCAATCTTCTGCCTGAGCCTGCAAACCATGATTGATATAAATGGCCTGGATTTTGTCATGCAATAAAGGGTTTACCGCTGCATAATGCAAAAGCACATGTGAGTCTACGCCACCACTATAAGCAATGTATATTTTCCTAGCTTTATCAGGGATGATAGCCGTTAAAGATGGAAATTCACTCATAATGCTTAAAAGGCCGAAGAGATTCGGCCTTTATTGATAGTAGTAAACAGACAGCTTACTTGACAGGTTCTTCAAAAAATGAACCGAAACGCATGATTCTTTGGTAGCGAAGTTCTAGCAATCTTTCAAGGTTTTGAGATTCAAGTTTTAATTCGTCCAAATGTCTTAGTAATGATTCTCTAAGATTAATTGCCACTTTCTGAAAATTACGATGTCCGCCACCTATGGGTTCTCGAATCACTTCATCCAAAAATCCTTGCTCACGGACACGATCAGAGGTAATACCCATGGCCTCGGCAGCTAATTGGGCTTTATCGGCACTTTTCCAAAGAATGGAGGCGCAACCTTCCGGGGAAATAACGGCATAAGTACTATATTCCAGCATTAATAAACGGTCACCCACCCCAATTGCTAATGCTCCGCCAGATCCGCCTTCTCCAATCACGACACAAATGATTGGGGTCTTTAGTATGGTCATTTCATATAAATTGCGAGCAATTGCTTCACTTTGACCACGCTCTTCGGCGCCTATCCCAGGATAGGCGCCGGGAGTATCAATAAAACAAATAATAGGCAACTTAAAACGTTCAGCTAATTTCATCACTCGTAAGGCTTTACGATAACCTTCCGGGCGCGGCATACCAAAATTACGATAAATTTTTTCCTTGGTATCTCGGCCTTTCTGATGTCCAATGACCACAACAGGTTGGCCTTCAAGTCTAGCTAAACCGCATACTATCGCTGGATCGTCCGCATATGAACGGTCACCATGTAATTCATAAAAGTCGGTTAGTATTAATGAAATATAATCCAGCGTGTATGGACGACCGGGATGTCTGGATAATTGAGATATTTGCCAATCTGTTAAATCGGTAAATATTGTTTCAGTTAATGCTTCACATTTTTGTTCAAGCTGTTTGAGAGTTTCTGAAATGTCAAAGTTGTTATCAAGCTCAACTTTACGCAATTCTTCAATTTTTGCTTGCAGCTCTGCTATTGGTTGTTCGAAATCTAAAAATTTTAAATCCATATCAGTTTGTTAGGAATCAGTAAAACATGGATAATTCTAAAGAAAAAAGTCGGTATTTCCTAACAGTTTTGACTAGGATCAATAATTTTAATTTGTGTTAAAACTTTTTTGTTTTGCAATGAATAAACGCGCCTCCATCAATATTATCGATATAGCCCCTCTTGCCGCCAGAATGCGTCCTGCAAACCTTGACGAAATCATCGGTCAAAAGCATTTGTTAGGGGAAGGGAAATCCTTAAGAGCGGCAATTGAAAATCGTATTTTGCATTCCTTAGTATTTTGGGGACCGCCTGGCGTTGGTAAAACTTCATTAGCCAAAATAATCGCAAAATGCACTGACTGCCATTTAATTGAATTATCCGCTGTTATGGCTGGCGTAAAGGAAATCAGAGCAGCTGTTAATGAAGCTAATCAAGTTAAAGACGAACAGGGATTACAAACCATCGTGTTTATTGATGAAATTCATAGATTTTCAAAAAGCCAGCAGGATTCCCTTTTGGGGCCGATTGAAAGTGGAGCAATTGTATTGTTTGGCGCCACTACCGGAAAT
>CAVUMJ010000285.1:0-3535 GCA_963741375.1 uncultured Pseudomonadota bacterium | reverse complement strand
ACCACCACCAACACCACCAGCGCCACGGGGCCGGTGTATGAAACTTATACTTATGATAAAAACGGCAGCTTGACCAATATTACCGGAAACCGCACCCTGACCTTGACTTGGGATGCCCATAACCGGGCTAGCCAGATACAGGTAGGCGCTATTACTCCATATAGTTACCAATATGACATCAACAGCTACCGGATTGCGAAAAATCTTAACACGATTTTCAACAACTATTATTTGGAAAATGGTAAGCTGGAGTCCATCTACGATAACAACGGCAACGTCCAGGCTAAATATATGCGCGGCAGTGTGATAGACGAAGTAGTGAACGGCTACCAAAACAACAGCGGGGCGATGACGAACTATACCTATCATCATGATAGCCTGGAATCCGTACTGGGCCAAAGTGGCAATACCGGTACTGTGGTCGCGGCGCAAGGTTATACCTCATTCGGTAGCATTGTTAACGCCACTGGCAGCAGTAACAATACTCTGAAGTTTACGGGAAGGGAACAGGATGTGGAGACAGGTTTATATTATTACCGTGCGCGGTATTATGATTCTTTAACCGGCAGGTTCTTGAGTGAAGACCCTATTATGTCGGGCATTAATTGGTATACCTATTGCGGGAATAATCCGGTTAATTGCAGAGATCCTTATGGAGAATTTGTACTCTATATTGGCTTCACAGGTTCAGCGGGTGCCGGGCCGTTAAGTACCATGTTTGGTAAAGGATATGTGTTTGATAGTTCTGGTGGTCTAGCATCATATAGCGTTTACGGAGCGGGTGGCGGTTACACCTCACCAGGCGGAAATGCTACGTTTGGATTTTCATTTGGATTCCTTGCTAATATAAAACCCGGCGGTGCTTCAACAACTATCGATGATTTCGCAGGCCCTTTTGCTAATGCAAGTATAGGTATAAATCCACTGACTAGCGTGGATGCTTTTGTTGATCCTTACAATACTTCAAATGTGGGTGGTGGATTGACATTGGGCCCTAGAATGGGTGGATTCAGTCTTCAAGGAACCAATACTACGATAAAGCCGATAGGCTCTACCAGTAAATCAGGTTCCCCAACTGCACAACAACCTAGCGCAAAGCCAACAGCATCATCAAGCTCACCAAATAATAATGCAGCGTCAAATGCCGCTAATCAAGCCGCAAATGCAGCCTTGAACGCTGCTACGAATAGTGCTATGAATGCTGTAAATTCAGCTATTAACCCTCCTAGTGTTCCACAAGCAGCTCCTACGGCAACACTTACAACGGAATTAATTGGTTTTGGTGAAGATGCTGCGGATGGTGGATTTATTCTTTATCCTAATATGTCTAATACAAATCAAATACAAAGTGTTTATAGTAAACACTAGATTGGTTTAGTTACATTTAATAATATGAAATTGTTTGAGTATGGTTTTCATAATGTTTTTCTTGTAATAGCAATTATTATGTTAGGAGTAAGTTTTAATAGTACTCAAAAAATGTTTTTATTTGAGTGCAATGACAAAATAGTTTCAAAGGAACTAGTATGTGAACAACCTTTGAATAATCGTTGTCAATTTATATATACTTTAGTCAGCAATGAAGGGCAAGAAACTAAAACCGATCTTTTGGATTATGCACTTCAAAATACTGAGGCTATAGTGGGTAATAAGATAGCTAAACCTAAGTTTAGTTTTAGCTATCAAGTTAATGGTGAAAAAAAATACTGGAGTTACTGGCCGTGGGTTCTAAAAATTTTTATACCAGGCCTTGTTTTTCTTAGGTTATGGGTTTCGCCCCATGTTAGGGAAATAACCAAAAAGTTTGATAATTATGGAAGAACAAAAAAGAAAAATCCATTTTCTAAGTAGTCATTGATCATCATGCCTTTCATATCTTATTCTATAAATTACGCAGCCATAAACTAAACCCATAGTCCAAGCGAACTCAAAAGTGTCCCAGTCATCGATAAAATATTTTAGTATGTAAGTTGTAAGAACAATAGCTACTGAAACAGCTAGCGCTATTAATTTACAGTACAGAATAACCTTGTCTGAGCGCTCCTGTATTTTTGGGATTAAAGTCATAATGGGCTTTAAAAAAAATTTAAAAGTTGGCTTAAAAAAATATCCTTGAAAAAAGCCTAGCAATAGGGCGAATACCAAATAGGCGTAGGTAAGGTTAATCATATTTATCCGCGTTATGTAATTAAAAATTATATTATTAATTTTAAATCAAATCCTCTTCGTTATAGTTTAATGTAAGCGCCTAGCGCTACCATCTTTATTTTAGCAAGCAAAAACCGCATGCTTAGCTTCGCGCAAACTTTAAAGAGGAAGAGCAATGGCAGTCAAAGCCATATCGAACCGGAGCATCCAACATATTGAGAGCTGGCTGAGTAGCGGATTATCGCAATCCGCTTATTGTCGGCAGCATGGTATCAACCCTAACACATTTTCAAGCTGGTTGGGTTTCTATAAAACCCAGGCTCCTGCGGCAACGGCATTGATACCGGTCCAGGTTGAGGCAACACATCAGGTTCAGCAGGAAGCGAACCTTTTGGTGTTGAAACATGCCAGCGGACATTGGCTTGAATTGCCAGCCACGCAATCAGCCCAATGGGTCGCCGAGTTGTGGCGATGTCTGGGTTGATTGCAGCGCCTGCGCAAATTTGGCTGGCGGTTGCGCCTGTGGACATGCGCCGGGGCATAGATGGCTTGTCATCTATTGTACAGCAATCGCTAGGTCATGCGCCCTGTGCTGGTTCGGCTTTTGTGTTTCGTAATCGCACCGGTAATCGCTTAAAGCTATTGCTATGGGATGGCAACGGCGTTTGGCTGTGCCAGCGCCGCTTGCACCAGGGCGGTTTTGTTTGGCCGAAGATGGGCGATAGCTGTTTTGCGATGAGTCAGGCACAATGGCAGTGGCTGATTAGCGGCGTGGATTGGCAACGTTTATCAGCGGTTCCGCCTGCGCATTGGACGGTTTAAATTCCATGATTTTAGGCTGAAAAAAATCTCTGAAAATTTTCTATAAACCCAGTATTTATAAGGCTTTCAGCGGATTTTATGGTATAATTTTAACCATGAAATCACTCGCCGAACTTAAGCATTTTGATCTGAATACCGCCTCAAAATCCGAAGTGGCGGATGTGATTCAAGCGCTCATGACTCAAGTTCAGCGTGACGCCGAAATGCTCTCTGCCAAAGATGCGGCTATTCAGGCTAAAGACTTCAAAATCCAAGCCTTAACACATGAAATAGCTTATTACCGGCGAATACGCTTCAGCGCCAAAAGCGAAAGTCTTTCGGCCTTACAGCGCGATCTGTTCCAGGAAACTTGGAACACGGATATGTCAGCGATTGAGGCGGAACTTGAACAGCTCAAAGACGATCAACCTTGCGAAACCGTCGCTAGACCTAAACGCCCTCGCGCTGGCCGTCAAGCTTTACCGGCGCACCTGCCGCGCATTGAACACCGGCATGAGCCGGAATCATGCACCTGAGACGAATGATGGGGTCAGGTCTAAAAATCCAACATTTCAATGTCGGAAAT
>CAVUMJ010000284.1:0-26104 GCA_963741375.1 uncultured Pseudomonadota bacterium | reverse complement strand
CAGTAAATCAGCCGAGGCAGTTCTCTTGACCATTAAGCAATTTGAGATTGAAATATAAATCGGCCAGCAAACGGTTCCAAGATTGTTTCAATCCAATTCTAAAGCGTGAGAGGCTCCTTTTCCAAAGGCCAAAAAAGATCCTTTGCAGGATCAGTAGGTTCATAACCAAGAAGATGCTGTTGATCCAGGCGAAAGATGTATCCGCCCGTTTGGCTCGGATGTAGTTGAGCTGATAGCCGTTTTTACCCTGGCCGAATTTGCCTTCTATGGGGATGCGTTGCAAATAGTCCTGCCTTCGCTGTGCTTTCAACTGTTTCAGTTGCTCGCGGTTTTCGTCGGTTTCGCGTTTCGGACGGCCGGGCGGCTTGCCGGCAAAATGAATGCCGCGTTGCTTGAGATAATCCCGGTTGGCGCGGGTACCATACAGCGGATCGGCCAGTACGCGCTCTGGATAATAGCCGTACCGATCTCGGTAGGCTTCGACTTGGGCGGCCAAATCCAGTCCCTCATGAAAGGCATCCCAGCGCAGATAGTCCACCTGGGCTAAACCGTCTCCAGTCAGGCTGACACTGAGTTTAGCGCCAAATTCAACCGGCTTGTTCAGTTTGCCTCGAACAATTGGACGCACATAAGGTTGACTGATACTGACGATACGATCATCGCAACGGCGTGTTTTAGAATGGTACATATCCCATTGCTGTTGAAACAAGTGTTGAATCACCCAGTAGCGATGCAGCAACCAGCCCGGTAGCGGAAGTGGCTTGCCTTCCGGAAAGTACTCTAATAATTGGGCGATGTGTCCCAAATTGCGGCGCAGATACTGGAGTTGCTGTTTAATGCCGCGACGCAATTTTTTGCTGCCGGGGCGCTTGAGTTTAGCAATGCCCAAATAGGCTTGGCGGGCTTTCTCGCGATAGGTTCTGGGTTTTTTGTCGACCTTCAGGCTGGCGCAGAGCAGGTCGATGATTTGTTCGCTGAACTCGCGGGCTTCATTGAGTAAGCTCAAGTCGGTGGGATAGCGGATAGCTTGATCCGCGACCGTCGCGTCTAAAATCAATTTGCCTTGATGCGTCGGCGCTACCGGCGGAACAGCGGCTTGAGCATCAACCTCACCGGAAACTGAATCCTCTGCTGAGGAGGCGGACGGTGGCGTCTGAATTTGAGCTGGCGGCAATGGCTCAGCAATAGGTTTTTTCTTTTTTCCGTCGTGCGCTTCGATAATGGTGCGATTGAAGTCCTCGAAGACCTTCGGGCCCATGCGTTTTCGGATCTCAACGAGTAACGAAGGGGCGAACGGTTCTTCCTGTTGAAAACCCGGCAAGCCGACGAAGTATTGTAGATACGGATTTTCCTGGATTTGTTGAACCGCCTCCACATCGGAAAGGCACAATTTATGTTTGATGATAACGGCGCCGATCACCAAACGCGCGTCTTTGGCCGGACGACCTCTTTCGGTTGAAAGGCCTTGGTAATAGCTTTCGGCCAGTTCCGGAAATTTTCAGAGTAGTTGTCGCCTCGACGGTTAAATCTTAAGCGGCTTTTGTGTTTTGGATAATTTCCACATTGTTAGGTTTATAGTTAGGGTCAGCCTGATCAGGATTAAGATGGACAGCTTGGATTCTTTGCCAATTCCGGGAGCTACCGCTCCAACGTTGCGGGTTTCGAGCTTGAGCAGCCTCGTAGACGGCTTGACGATGTTCCAGAAGACTTTCATCCAAACCGTCATGGCGTTGTGCTGGGGTTACAAAACGGATAGCGCTGTGGCGATGTTCCTGGTTGTACCATTTTACTAATTCCGTTACCCAATAACGCGCTTCCTTGATATCGGCAAACGGTTTTAGAGGGTATTTAGGGCGGTATTTTAAGGTTTTAAAAAGTGATTCTGAGTATGGATTATCGTTACTCACAGCAGGTCTGCTTAAGGATGGCATCACGCCCAATTGTTGCAAGGTTGCCAGCATAGTGGCTCCTTTCATTGGACTGCCGTTATCAGAATGCAGGATCAGCTGTTTTGGCAGAATACCTTCACGATGGCAGAGGTCACGCAACACCTCGCCTGCCAAGGCGCTACTTTCCTCTTCATACGCCTGCCACCCCACGATCTTTCGGCTGAAAATATCCATAAACAGGTAAAGATAGAAAAACTGCCCTCGAATAGCCGATGGCAGATAGGTAATATCCCAGCTATAGAGCTGGTTAGGGGCTGTAGCGCAGATCGCACGAGGTTTAGTTCGGGATTGGGCAGGACGTTCACTACGGCGGTGTGCTAGCTGGTTTTCTGCTCGTAGTATGCGATAGAAAGTCGATTCAGAAGCAACATAGCAACCTTTATCTGCCAATCGTGGGACGATCTGACTTGGCGGTAGATGTCCAAACTCGTCAGAATTGGCGATGGCCAATACTTCGGTACGCTCCATTTCTGTTAGTTTATGCGGCGGCTGATAATCTCGCAAAGGGCGTTGATCGCACTGAACGAAACCATCGGTCTGCCAGCGTTGTATAGTGCGTTCGCTTAAACCCAGCACTTCACAGGCCTGAGCCCGCCGCGCACCTGCTTTTATCGATTCATTCAGCAAAACAATCAATTCTTTGCGCTCTTCGTAGGCAGTCATTCGACCTCGCCCCCCAAGAGCGCTCGGAACTTTTTTTGCAGAACCAATAGCGCGGCGGCTTCTGCTAAGGCTTTATCTTTGCGTAACAACTCACGCTCCAGACTATGAATTTCGGCTTGCAACGCACGAGTTTCATGTCGTTTTTCTGAGGTGCCGCTTGTGCTGCAGAAATCGGCTTTCCACTGCTCCAGTTGATGAATAAAGACACCTCGCTCACGGCACCAAGCATTTAAATTCTCACCCGTTAAAGTATAGGTTTGCTGTAACGCAGCAAGACGTTCTTCAAGACTCCAATCCAGTGGGCGTGTTGATTTCGTCTGTAGGCTACGGGGGCTATGAGATTTAGCTCTTTTCATCCAGGTTTTTAAGGTTTGTAAACAGATGTTCAAGTCGTTCGCAACGTCTTGAATTGATTGATCATTTCCACGGTTGTAAACTTTTGCCAGTGCTTGATCTTTAAAGTCTTCTGAATATCTTATAAATGTTTTCATCTCTTATCTCAAATTTTATTTTCTTTAAAAATTTGAGACGACAACTATTCTGACGCAGGGGGATAGCGGGCACAGAACTGCGAATAGCTATAGCAACGGTTCGGATAATGCTGGGCATATTCTTCCCAGAGCAATTGTTTCGTAACGCCTTTTTTCTTCAATTCCAGGTGGATTTCTGTCCACACCGGCTCCTGGTATTTGGAGGAGGGTCGGGCATCCGAACGGGGATAAAACTTGAGAGCTAAGACTTGATCATTCCAATCCTCCGGCAGCGGCCAAGAGATATTTAGCTGTTCGGCCAGTTTTAAGATGTTTTGTATGCTGCCGACACTAATTTTGGTGCTGGCGCTGATTTTTCGGATGCTCAATCCTGCGCTGTAACTCAGCCTAAGGACTTCTCTTAAATTTCGCATAGTTGTTCTCTTCGCTGACATTTCCTTCCACAAAATGTGAAAAAGATAGTCTGGTTTGATAAACAATGCGTTAGATTGGATTCTGGCAACTTGAACAGCTATTCTGGCAAGTTGAACACCGATTCTGGAAAATCCAAAAAAGTGTTCAGCTTGAAACCAGAATCGGTGTTCAAATTAAATCAGAATAAGTGTTCAGATTGGGCCAGAATGAGTGTTCAACTTGAGCCAGAATATGCACCTCGTTTGGTTATACGCAAAAACCAAAACTAACCATGATGCCTTTTGGCTAGAGTCTATCAGCATTTTTGACTCCTCGGATTTAACGAGATTTATCGTTGATTCACATATGTTCACCATACCCTCTAAGCCTAGCACCCTACCGCGTAATGCTCGCAGTTCCGTTTTGCCCTCACGGGCTCGACTTCATCTTTCGAGTGGGTTACATTGTTGGAGTGGCTTCAAACATCACATTACTGTTAATGCCTGCACTCTTAGGCTACTGCCGGAGGAACGGCAGGTTTAGTCATGATTGCTCAAGCTAAACAATTATTTATACGACTTCACGTCGCACTTCGCACGAATCCTTACGGTCACCCATATAAGTGCTATCTTGGTCCACATTCGTAGCCACTATCAACAACAGGCGCTGTTGAATAAATCAAAAATAGGCAAGAATTCCCTATTTTCAGCAATAACTAAATTTTAACAGGCACTAGGAGGCTGTCCGAGAATGTTCTATTCTCGGACAGGGCCATAGGGCGTATTAGCGAAGCGTAATACGCCGAACGATCGAAGACCAACATGCGGCGCAATACGGCTAACGCCTATTGCGCCCTATGCCCTACGGTTCCTATTCTCGGACAGCCTCCTAGGAGGCTGTCCGAGAATAGAAAACCTACTACAGATAAATATTGCTGGTTGTTATTTTTTATATTGCACCCAGTGCTACAATGACGTATATTTTTGGTATGAACGCCAACACTGAAACTTCATCAAGGATTTTTAAGACCGCTTGGTTCGCAAAATCTGCAAAAAAAGCGCTCATTACTAACGAAGAGCTATGTTTAGCAATTCAGCAGGTCATGCTAGGCCAAGCCGACGATTTGGGTGGAGGGGTGTTTAAAAAACGCCTAAACAATAATCGACACCGTTCCATTATCCTTGCTAAGGGTGGACGGCACTGGGTTTATACCTATCTTTTTGCTAAGAAAGACAGGGATAACATTAGCGGTGATGAGCTAATCGAATTTAAGAAGTTGGCCGCCATATATAGCCTACAGACCGATGTGGCGATTGATGCCGCGATAAAAAACGGCGATTTATTGGAGATTTGCAATGCCCAAAAAACCTCAATTTAAAAGCGATGCGTTTGAAGCCATTCATAGCGGAGCTAAAGGCCTGTTTCAAGCGGGCGGTATTGATAAGACAACCATGCGCGAGTTTGACGAGTCTTGCCTTTCCATGCCTATGGAGATAGAGCCGCAACAGATAAAACTGATACGTGAAAACAACCATGTCAGCCAGCCTATCTTTGCCCGTTACCTAAACACCAGCCAATCGACGGTACAGAAATGGGAATCCGGCGCAAAGCGTCCCAGCGGTATGGCTCTAAAGCTCTTAGCTATTGTCCAGAAGCACGGCTTGCAGATACTTGGATAGCTTTCATGCATTTAGGAAGTTATTCTTCAAATTTGATCAGTTTGGTATTAATTGCAAAGCGCGGTTTTGAACCATTTTTAATTTCCCTAAAAAAATACCAGCATTTTCATGACTAAAATTGGGAAGTGGATAATTGACGCTAAGCCTTGCATCCTGCATGAATTTTCGCAAAATCCTATGGGACTTTAGTGATATTTATTTAAACGTACTTTATTTTCAAAAAGTTACAATATTTAATTAAACTAATTCTTTAACTTCTGAAATCACAAAGCCATTTGCAAGCCGGGTTTTTAGCATCTCATTTACAGCAATTTGTTGCGTTGATTTGACTATGTCCTGATTATCCAGACGTTGCACAATGGCGTAACCGCGATCCAAGGTTGCCAAAGGGCTGACGGTATGCAAAGTCTGGCTGGTATGCGCTTGCTGACTGCGCAGTTTGGCTAGTTTTACTTGTATGGCCCTTTGCAATCTTAATCTCACATAATGCAATTGTTGTTGATACCTGACGATTCTTTCCGCCGGTTGCCATTGTTTTAACTGATGAGTATTAATAGCTAATTGTTGCTGCAGATCGCGTAGTTTATGTTGTACGGCTTGATGAATGCGGAGTTCCATCTCATCAATGCGCTGGATATTACGCTGCAGCTTTTCACCGGGATGTTGTTGTTGTAATGATTTGTTTAACCAGGTGATTTTTTGTTGCTGTTGCTGCAGTTGTCTTTGCATCTGCATCGTTATCTGCCGTTCAAGAGCGTAAAAGGCGTTTAGCCATTCATCCTGATGCGGCGCCGCGTGTTCCGCCGCTGCGGAGGGAGTGGGGGCGCGATAATCCGCTACAAAATCGGCTATCGTCACATCAACTTCATGTCCAACAGCAGAAATAACCGGTATCTCGCTGGCGGCAATGGCTCTGGCAACCATTTCTTCATTGAACGCCCAAAGGTCTTCCAGAGAACCGCCGCCGCGGCCTAAGATAATGACGTCCACCTGTTTGTCCTGATTGACGGTCGTTAAAGCCTTAACAATTTCGTATTTTGCAGCCTCGCCTTGCACGGCTACTGGATAAATCAAAACCGGAATGGCCGGAAACCTGCGTTTTAACACGGTCAGAATGTCGTGGATTGCGGCGCCGCTAGGGGAGGTTATTATTCCAATCTGATTTGGAATCAAAGGCAGCGGTTTTTTTCTATCATTGTCAAACAAGCCTTCCAGCAATAATTTGTTTTTTAATTTCTCAAAAGCCTGTCTAAGTGCGCCGTCTCCGGCTTCTTCCATGTGTTCTACAATTAATTGATAATCACCGCGCGGTTCATACAAGCTCACTTGAGCCGTCACCACAACCTGCATGCCATTGTCAGGCTTGAAGCGCAAGCGTTGCAGTTGCGCTTTAAACATTGCGCATCGGACTTGGGCTTGCGAGTCTTTAAGTGAAAAATAAATATGCCCGGATGACGGCATGCTTAAATTGGAAATTTCACCTGCCACCATGACGTTGAGGAAATGCTGGGACAGGAGCTGCTTGGCTGCTCGATTAAGCTGAGAAACGCTGTAGATAGTATCCGACTTATTGCTGTTAATGACCACAGTTTGTCATGTTGCTTAATGTTGAAGAAGGAAATATTAGCAGCAATTTATTGACCGAAAGCTTAGAAATGTTTCACGGGGAACTAATGATAATTTACTTTACCCGGCTTTAACTTCATCTCGCAAGCTACTTTAAATAAGTTACATATACTATTGATAATTATAAATAAATCCCGCCTGAACAACATTTCCTTTGTAAAATTAACCGATTAGAGACCTACAATTTCAGTCAGCAAATGTTTGTTCTGATCGAAAAAACCTAAACGTTTTTTTTCGATTTTAGCTTTGGCTACTAAATCGTATAGGGCGATGGATCTGCATAAAATCTCAGTCTTGCTTATGTGACCGGAAGACGCCAGCAGTTCGAGGCGTTGATTAAGTTCCGGCGATATGATCAGGCTTAATCGAACGCCTTCATTGTTAGTTGCCATGCAGCTCTCCAGTAGTAAAGAAAAGGCGTATTGATGTATAAAGAATTAACTTTACTTAGTTTAGTCCAATTATTAAGTTAAGTGTTTTAGCTATCTTCATGAATCGTCAACACTGTTAGCTATTTCACTAAGTTTTTGCAATGAATGCCTATAAACATCAATGTCATCAGTTCTAATGGTGGCATGGGCGACTTTACGGCCTTTTCGCGGGGTCTTGTCGTAAAGATGCAAATGACAATCTTCTATCTGCAGTACGCTTTCATCAGACGACAAGCCACCTATAAAATTCACCATAGCGGCATGTCCGCGCGCTTTGCACGAGCCTAGCGGCAAATCTAAAATGGCGCGTAAATGATTTTCAAACTGGCTGGTTTCCGCGCCTTCTATGGTCCAATGTCCGGAATTATGCACGCGCGGCGCAAATTCATTGGCCAGCAACTCACCATCTACATCAAATAATTCCAGAGCTATAACGCCGACATAATCGAGTTTTTCCAGCAGACGTTTGACATAGGATTCTGCCATTTCCTGCAAAGGGTCATCGTTGCGGCATTCGGCGATTCTTAAAATCCCGCCTTTATGGCGATTTTCCGAGACGGGATAATACACAATTTTGCCGGAAGGGCTGCGCGCTGCAATAATGGAAATTTCGCGTCGAAACCCAACAAAGCCTTCAACGATGGCAGGAGCCCCATCAATCGATTGCCAAGCAGCCAATAGATTATCAGCAGATTTTAGCAGCACCTGGCCTTTACCGTCATATCCCATGCGCCGGGTTTTCAAGATGGCAGGGTAACCAATATCCGGCATGGCCTGAACCAGATCATCATGGCAATCTATCGCGGCGAATGGGGCGGTGCGTATATTTAAATCATTAAAAAAGTTTTTTTCAAGCAATCTATCCTGAGCAACGGCAAGAGCTTGCGCAGGTGGATAAATGGTAGTGTGACTGCCTAGAAATTCTGCAACATGCGCCGGCACGTTTTCGAATTCATACGTGACAATATCGGCTTGTTCGGCCAGTTCCGCCAGTAATGCCGGATCATCATAAGCACCCAGCAAATGTTCGCTTAATCCGCCTGCGCCGGCATTAGGGTCCGGATCGAGAATAATAAAATGCAAACCTAAGGGATAACCTGCCAAGGCAATCATTCTGGCGAGTTGGCCGCCACCCAAAATGCCTATTTTCATGCTTGTACCTGACGCGGATCCGGATTGGCTATGACATTGTCTGTTTGTTGGCGGCGATATATCTCTAAAGCTTCACGGTATTCAGGGTGTTTGTTACTGACAATTGCCGCGGCAAGCAAGGCTGCATTAATAGCTCCGGCCTTACCGATAGCCAATGTGCCGACAGGCACGCCGGCAGGCATTTGCACTATTGATAATAAAGAATCCATGCCGTTTAGGGTTTTGGATTGCACCGGCACGCCAAGCACCGGCAAAACGGTTTTAGCTGCTGTCATGCCTGGCAAATGCGCAGCGCCGCCAGCTCCGGCTATAATGACTTCCAAACCTTTGCTTTCCGCAGATTCGGCGTATTGAAACAATTTGTCAGGAGTACGGTGTGCGGAAATCACTTCCACTTCATGCGGGATTTCCAGGTGCTCCAAGGTTTGCGCAGCATGTTGCATGGTATCCCAGTCTGATGTGGAACCCATAATAATGCCTATCAATGCGGTCATGCAAAACTCCAACTAAAACTTAATCTAATAAATGATTATCGCATAAAAGTTAAAAAATTCTCTTTTGGCAAATTTCCGGTTTTTAAAGTTTTCTTGCTAAAATGTCCGGTTTACAAATTAGAATTAAACAGGAGTCATGCAAAATCCGCAACAAGCCGAACTAGTCATCAAAAATCTGTCTTGCTATCGAGATGATCGCTTGTTGTTTGACAATTTGAGTTTTCGGCTACAATCAGGTGAAGTATTATTGCTGGAAGGCAGCAACGGTAGCGGTAAAACTTCATTATTGCGTATATTATGCGGACTAAGGGAGGCGGATGCAGGCGAAATCAACTGGTGTGGCAGTAGTATTGCCGATAGCAGCTATTTTGCCGATTTGGCCTATATCGGCCATGCCGATGGCGTAAAACGGGAATTAACCGTATTGGAGAATCTGCGTTTTGCTCTGGCTCTGAACACGCCCGGGATGTTATCTATTGATCAGGCCTTGGAAACTGTGCAGTTAGCAGGTTTTGACGACAATTTGGTGCAAACCTTGTCCGCCGGACAAAAACGGCGTTTGTCACTGGCGCGGTTATTGATTACCCATAATATACTATGGATTTTGGACGAACCCTTTACCTCTCTGGATAAACAAGGTATTGAATTGATTGAATCGCTTATTTCCGCACATGTCATTCAGGGGGGCATGGTTATTCTGACTTCACATCAAGATTTGACCCTGGCGCATTTGTCATTGCAGCGCATTCACCTGAGCTCATGTCAATAAGTTCCGCTTTTTTCGCCATCATTCGCCGCGATTTAATGCTGGCGTTCCGCAGACGGGCTGAAATGGCTAACCCGATCTTTTTTTTCGTGTTAATCGTCACCATGTTTCCTTTGGCGATAGGCGCGCAGCCGCATTTATTGCAAAGCATGGCCCCCGGAGTGATCTGGGTATCGGCTTTACTGGCTACTTTGCTGTCACTGGATGGCTTGTTCCGCTCCGACTTTGATGACGGCTCCATCGAACAAATGCTGCTCAGCCCCCAGCCTTTGTCTGTGCTGGTGTTGGGTAAAATTATTGCGCATTGGCTGGTAACCGGTCTGCCTTTGATTTTGATTGCCCCTTTGTTGGCGCTGTTTTTAGGATTGCCGGAACAAGCCAGGGGAACTTTATGGCTGACATTGATCTTAGCTACACCATTATTAAGTTTGATCGGCGCAATAGGCGTGGCGCTTACAGTGGGTTTACGCCGGGGCGGCATGATTTTATCCTTGCTGGTGCTTCCTTTGTATGTGCCGGTACTGATCTTCGCCAGCAGCGCTGTTGACCGGGCGGCAGGCGGTTTGCCGGTCAGCGCTCAGCTGAACATATTATTGGCGATGTTGTTGGCCGGGCTGGTTTTAATCCCGCTACCCACATCGCTGGCGTTAAAAATGAGTATTAATTAAAGCTATGTCTATTTTTCCCGATTCTGTTGGCCGTTTTTTTCATCGTACCGCTTCACCGCCTTATTTTTATGCTCTGGCCGACCGCTTTATACCCTGGCTGACTGGTATTTTGTTAATACTACTGGCTGCCGGTCTGGTTGATGGTCTGTATCTAGCCCCAACCGATTATCAGCAAGGTGAAAGTTATCGCATCATGTTTATCCATGTGCCTGCCGCCTGGATGTCTTTGTTTATATACGTGTTACTGGCGGTGATGGGCGGTATTGCCTTAGTGTGGCGAATGAAACTGGCTGAAGTCATGCTGGTTGCCAGTGCGCCGATTGGCGCAGGATTTACCTTTATCGCTTTGGTGACAGGTTCCTTGTGGGGCAAACCTATGTGGGGAACCTGGTGGGTATGGGACGCCAGATTGACCTTTGAATTAATTTTGCTGTTTCAATACCTGGGTATCATCAGTTTATATAACGCCATTGAAGATAAACGCTCCGCAGCCCGCGCGGTTGCCATTCTGGCGTTGGTGGGCGTCGTCAACGTGCCGATTATTCATTATTCCGTAGAATGGTGGAGCACTTTGCATCAAGGCCCGACTGTCACCAAAATGGATAAACCTTCCATCCACATTTCCATGCTGATTCCACTATTATTGATGGCCGTAGCTTTTAAAGTTTATTACCTGATTGCCGCCTTGCAAAACGCCAAACTGGAACTGCTGAAGAGAGAATCCAGCTCGCAATGGGTTAAAAATCTGTTGGAGAAATCAGCATGAGCTTAGAGATTTTTCTGGAAATGGGCGGTTACGGCTTTTATGTCTGGACTGCCTATGGCGTCACTTTCCTGGTATTACTGATTAACATTGTGTGGCCAATCGTACAGCGCAAAAACCTGCTTAGACAGCTATTAATTAGACAGAAACGCGAGCAAAAATGAAACCGGTCAGAAGACAACGCTTGATTTTAATTGGCATAATGCTGGCAATCCTAGGTTTGGCTGCGTCATTTGCCTTAAAAGCCTTTAATGAAAACCTGATGTATTTTTTCTCCACCAGCGACGTAGTTGACGGCAAAGCCCCAAGCAACGCTCAGTTCCGCATAGGCGGCATGGTGGTAAAAGGCAGCGTTGCACGTCCCGGCGACAACCTATTAGTGCGTTTTCAGCTGACTGATCTCAGCAAAACAGTGACGGTTGAATACACCGGAATTTTACCGGATTTATTTCGGGAAGGGCAGGGCATAGTCGCCAAAGGCCGTCTGGATGGTAGAGGCGTGTTCATAGCTGAAGAAGTGCTGGCCAAGCATGATGAAAATTACATGCCGCCGGAAGTGGCCGGCAGCCTCAAAAAAACTGCGGGGCAGCCATGATTCCTGAAATTGGCCATTTTTGCCTGATCCTGGCTTTATGCATGGCGATTATCCAGGGATTTTTACCTATTTTCGGCGCTCAGCGCGGTATTGCCGGCTGGATACAAGTTGCAAAACCCGCAGCCTATGGGCAAATGCTGTTTATGTCCCTGGCATATGCCTGCCTGACTTACAGCTTTATTGTGCATGATTTCAGCGTTGAATATGTGGCGCTAAATTCCAATACCGCCTTACCGTTCATCTATCTGGTTTCCGGAGTTTGGGGGGCGCATGAAGGCTCTTTACTGTTATGGGCGTTGACGCTATCCATCTGGACTCTGCTGGTGGCTTTGTTTAGCAAAGCTATTCCCGACACCACCCGCGCCAGGGTTCTGGGCGTGATGGGTTTAGTTAGCGTTGGCTTTATACTGTTTTTGCTGTTTACATCCAACCCTTTTAACCGGCTGTTTCCAGCCCCGCCTGAAGGCCGGGATCTCAACCCGTTATTGCAAGACCCTGGGCTGGCCATTCATCCGCCCATGCTGTATATGGGTTATGTTGGTTTCTCGGTGGCGTTTGCGTTTTCGATTGCCGCCTTGCTGGAAGGCAGACTGGATTCCGCCTGGGCGCGCTGGTCCAGACCCTGGACCAATATTGCCTGGATGTTTTTAACGATGGGCATTACCCTGGGCAGCTGGTGGGCTTATTATGAATTAGGCTGGGGCGGCTGGTGGTTTTGGGACCCGGTGGAAAATGCTTCTTTTATGCCGTGGCTAGTGGGTACAGCCTTGATTCACTCGCTAGCCGCCACTGAAAAACGCGGCGTTTTTAAAACCTGGACAGTATTACTGGCTATTTTTGCCTTTTCGTTAAGTTTGTTAGGCACATTCCTGGTTAGATCCGGCGTATTAACCTCAGTGCATGCATTTGCCAGCGACCCGACCCGCGGGGTATTTATTCTGGTATTCCTGTGTACGGTCATCGGCAGCTCCTTAACCCTGTATGCCATCAAAGCCCCAAAAGTCGGCAGTCATGTCAGTTTTGAGCTGGTTTCCAAGGAGTCGGTATTGCTGATTAATAATATTTTACTGGTCGCCACTGCCGCCAGTATTTTACTGGGTACTCTATATCCATTAGTGATCGATGCGCTGGGGCTAGGCAAATTATCGGTAGGCCCGCCATATTTCAACTCGATTTTCATTCCGGTCATGGCTCCGCTGGCATTAGTGGTAGGAATAGGGGTGTTATTGCGCTGGAAAAAAGATGATCTTGATGTTTTGTTGAAGCGTTTGATCATACCGGCAGCATTTTGTATAGCAACCGCTCTTGCAGTACCGCTACTTATGCCGTTTTATTCCTGGGCAGCGGTCCTTGGCGTGGCGCTGGCCATGTGGACTTTTAGCATTACCGTGCTGGCTTTCCAGCAGCGCATGCAAACCTGGTCATTCGCCCGCTTAAAACAAATACCGGCCGGTTTTTACGGCATGAGTCTGGCGCACTTGGGTATCTCGGTATTTGTTATCGGCATTACTTTTACTTCGGTTTACAGTGTGGAACGCGACGTGCGTTTAGCTCCTGAAGAAAGTCTGGATTTAGCCGGTTACGTTTTCAAGTTTCATGGCATTAAACAAACCCAAGGCCCTAATTATGTTGCGCAGCAAGGCTATTTGACTGTCGACTATCAGAACCGGACCATTGCTGAATTAAGCCCGCAAAAACGTGTGTATAGCGTTCAAAAAATGCCGATGACTGAGGCGGCAATTGACGCCGGTCTGTTCCGGGATTTGTTTGTTGCTATCGGCGAGCCTTTAGGAGACGACGGGGCCTGGAGTCTGAGAGTATATTATAAAGCCTTTATACGCTGGATATGGCTGGGCGGAGTGTTTATGGCGGCGGGCGGGCTATTGGCTGCCAGCGACAGGCGTTATCGAATCAAATAAGCCAAGATACCATTAGTTATGCTTAAATTTTTAATACCATTATTGCTGTTTATCGTCATGGCCGTTTTTCTGGGGGTAGGCTTAAAGTTAAACCCTAAGGAAATCCCTTCGCCTTTAATTAACAAACCGGCGCCCGCTTTTAGTTTACCGATACTGGCGGCGCCTGAAAAAACTTTAAAGCCTAATGATCTGTTAGGTAAGGTGTGGTTATTAAATGTCTGGGCTTCCTGGTGTGTCTCCTGCCGGGAAGAGCATCCATTGTTGATTGAGTTTGCCCAAAAGCAAATAGCGCCTTTGATAGGCTTAAATTATAAGGATGAATCCGGCGCAGCCAAACAATGGCTGGAAAATCGCGGCGATCCCTATTTACTGAGCATCGTGGACGCAGATGGCCGTACCGGCATTGAATATGGCGTTTACGGCGTGCCGGAAACCTTTGTCATCGACAAAAAAGGCTTGATTCGCTATAAACACACAGGGCCGGTCGCCCCAGGTGACATAGAAAAAACCTTTTTGCCTTTAATTCAGCAATTACAGGCGGAATCTGCATGAAACAGTTGGTCTTTATGATGTTGCTCGGCTTTTCCGCATTTGTTGGCGCAGCAGTTGAATACCGTGATTTTAAAGAACCGGAACAGGAAAAAATCTATCAAAGCTTAATCAGCGAACTACGCTGTCTGGTTTGTCAAAATCAGACTATAGCCGACTCTAATGCCGATCTAGCCAAAGATTTGCGCCGTCAAGTTTATGAAATGGTTCAACAAGGCCAGTCCAGACAACAGATCGTCGATTTTATGACCCAGCGGTACGGGGATTTTGTCCTGTACAGACCTGCGCTGAATTTAAAAACGGCCTTGCTGTGGTTAGGGCCGATATTGTTCCTGCTGATAGGGCTTTTTTATTTGTTTTTGATTATTTCCGCCAAGAAATCCACCCAGCCTGCCAGCTTAACGCCTGAGCAGCAACAAAAACTCAATGATCTTTTGGAAAAAGGTGACCGGAATTGAATATTTTATTTTGGTTAATCATCGCGGTGCTTGTGATCATTGCAGTTTTGATTGTCGTTTTACCCTTACTCAAATCAGCGCCGGCTATTGCCGATGATAGCGAACAGCAAAACATCGCCATAGCCAGGCAACGCCTGCATGAACTTAAGCAGCAATTGGAGGATGGGGTTTTAACCGAAGAGCAATATCAATTGCAATACCAGGAATTGCAGCAGTGTTTAAATGACGACCTGGCCTATAAACCCCAAACAACTGCCGCCAACAGTAATGGCCGCTGGGTGATACCGGTTATATTGTTGAATCTGCCGCTATTCAGCGTGTTTTTATATTTTGATCTGGCCGATCCAAATGCCTTGCAAAAACAGCAAGTTCAACAGCAACAAAGTTCGAATATTGATGAAGTCAATCGCTTGATTCCGCAAATCATTGAACGGTTAAAGCAAAATCCCGATGATCTGCAGGGCTGGTTCATGCTGGGCCGTTCATATAAGTTTGTGGAAAGATATCAGGAAGCAGCCAAGGTGTTCGGCAAAATTTACAGCTTGCAACCGGAAAATCCGGAAGCCATTTTAAATTACGCAGAAACCCTGGCAGTGATTAATAACGGCAAGTTAAGCGGCGAGCCTGCCAATCTGGCTTATAAAGCAGTACGGATTTCGCCGGACAACAAAGACGCCTTATGGATGGCGGGTTTGGCAAAAGCCCAGGAGGGCGATAATGCCCAGGCTAGCCAGTACTGGCAAAAACTGATAGAACAGTTACCGGCAGACTCCGACTCGGTGAACCAAATCCGCCAAATGCTTGTGGAACTGGGTGAGCAGCCGTCAGCACAACCGGCAGTATCTGACAATGCCGTGAATATTCATGTGCAGGTAGCTGTGGATGAAGCTGTGAAAAACTCCTTGCAAGCTGGGCAGGTGGTGTTTATCTACGCCCAAGCGGTCAGCGGCCCGAAAATGCCATTGGCGATTGTCAGAAAACAGGTGGCGGATTTACCCATTAGTGTGGATTTAAACGATAGCATGGCCATGCAGCCAAATATTAAACTATCCGACTTTAAAGCGGTCAAGATAATTGCCAGAGTGTCCAAATCCGGCACGGCCACAACGCAACAGGGCGATTTTATCGGCAGCACTGAAGTCAGTTTACCTGTAGATGCCTCTGTTGTTAACGTTTCAATCAATCAAGAAGTCAAATAATGGATCAATCACTTAAATTCGATCTGCCGCTTAT
Source organism: uncultured Pseudomonadota bacterium (assembly GCA_963741375.1). Lineage (GTDB taxonomy): Bacteria > Pseudomonadota > Gammaproteobacteria > Methylococcales > Methylomonadaceae > Methylomonas. The sequence goes on along the minus strand of CAVUMJ010000284.1, from coordinate 10,275 downwards.
TAATCGTTACGATAAATCCGGGCCGCGCTACACCTCGTATCCAACCGCCCTGGAATTGCATGAGAATTTTACCGAAGCCGATTATAGAAGGCATATAGATAATTCCAATGCACTGGGCGGGCCGCTATCTTTGTATTTCCATATCCCGTTTTGCGATACTGTGTGTTTTTATTGCGCCTGCAATAAAATTATCACCAAAAACCGTGCCCATGCCGTACCGTATTTACAAAATTTATTAACCGAAATTGCCATGATGGGCAACTTGATAGACAAAAACCGCCCGGTTAATCAATTGCACTGGGGCGGCGGCACCCCAACTTTTTTAAGCTATGAGCAAATGAAAGCGTTGATGGATGCAACCCGTCAGCACTTTAATTTGTACGATGACGACCAAGGCGAATATTCCATAGAGGTTGACCCGCGGGAAACTAACAGCCGGACCATTGCCCAATTAAGGCAGCTGGGTTTTAACCGCATCAGCTTAGGCCTGCAGGATTTTGATCCTGATGTGCAAAAAGCCGTTAACCGTTTGCAAAGCAAGGAACAGACTTTCGCGGTGTTGGAAGCCGCCAGAAAAGAGGGGTTTGGCTCTGTTAACATTGATTTAATCTACGGCTTGCCTTTACAAACCGTACAAAGCTTTGCCACCACTCTTGAGCAAGTGCTGGAATATGCGCCGGAGCGGTTTTCTATCTTTAATTATGCCCATATGCCCAGCCGCTTTAAAACCCAGCGGCAGATCAACGACAGCGATTTGCCGACAGCGGCGGTTAAACTGGAAATTTTGCAAATGGTCGGCAAAAAACTTAGCGATGCCGGTTACGTTTATATAGGTATGGATCATTTCGCCAAACCGGATGACGAATTGGCGGTGGCCCAGCGACAAGGCAAGCTGTATCGTAATTTTCAAGGCTATTCCACCCATTCCGATTGCGACCTGATCGGTTTGGGGATTACCTCCATAGGCAGAGTAGGGGATGCCTATATCCAGAATCTGAAAGAGCTGGATGAATACGGCGAACGTATTGCCCAAGGCAAATTACCGGTCTACAAAGGCGTGGAGTTAACCGCAGACGACAAGCTGAGGAGGGCGGTAATCACTCAGTTAATCTGTCATTTTCAACTGGACTTTGCCAAAATTGCTGAAGCATATCAAATAAACTTTGCGGAATATTTTGCTGAAGAACTTGATAATCTGGCGGAGATGCAAGAAGACGGTTTGCTGGCCTTAACAGAGCAGGGCATACAAGTGGCTCCGGCAGGACGTTTATTAATCCGCAATATCTGCATGGTGTTTGACAAATATCTGGCTCAAAAACAGCAACAGTTTTCCAAAGTGATTTAAGTTTAATCAAGCTGCAATAATACAGCTGTTATACTTCCCGGTATTAAAGTTTAGGAGCTATATAATGCCGCGTTTTTCAATCGTTTTAGTGTTGTTTGCTTTGTGGTTTAACAACGCTCAGGCAGAACCAGCATGCCAAATTCCTGATGTTAATAGCTTAAACGCCGATTATGCGGCTTTTCAAAACCATAAATGGACAATGAGTAGCGAAACAGATGCCTGTCTTGCCAAAGAAATTGATTTGCCAACCGATTTTTTTATGCTGTCCATATCGTATTCGCCTAAATTTTGTGAAGCTCAAGGCAATGATCCTGACTCCGCGTTCCAATGTAAAGGTAAAAATCATTTCACCTGGGTGGTTCACGGCTTATGGGCGGAATCAAATAATCCAATCAAATGCGCTAGCAAAGATAACAAAACGGAATATCAACACCCGCGCTACTGCCAAGGCGATAATTACCAGTTAATTCCCCTGGATGAAGTCAGCAAGGATATGTGCACTCAACCGGGCGTAGCTTTAATTGAAAAAGAGTGGGCAAAACACGGCACTTGCAGCGGCATGAACCAACAGGAGTATTTGGCAAAAACCCAGGCCTTGTTCGCCAAGTTAAATTTGCCGGACGCTTATATGCAACCGCCGCAAATTTTTAAATGGATCAAACAAAACAATCCCGAATTAAGAAAATTCTATTTGAATTTTGACAAAGGCGCTCATGAATTGCGGGTTTGTTATACCAAGGACTTTCAGTACACCAATTGTCCTAAGCATTAATAATGTATGCGCATACAAGGCATGTAAACAATTGATTCTATAGAAGTAGGGTAGTTATAATAATGACTGCGCGGGGTCAAAGGTCAAAAGGCGTGGGCTTTATTATGCCAACCCTATGTCGCAAACAAATCAATGACCGTTATCAATATCCACAACATAAGCGCCTTTTCTTTTCTCTCTGGCACGCATGCCGTAGTGATCATAAACACCCCAGCTCAAACCAGACAAATACCCTGATGGATAACCCATTCGGAAGGCATGCTCATCATAAGCATGATGATGAAGCAGCTTAAGCTCGTTTTTTTCCCGGTAATTGTATGGGTTTCTGACATATTTGCTTTCCATATTATTCTCCCTAACAAACATGAAATTAGCAATTAATATACGCCATTAACGGCTAAAGTCAATCGAAATGCAGGCTGGAATTGTTGATTATTTAACGAAAACCATTCATTATTTACTTGATTTTTATATACTTGTTTAAACTGATTCTATTGCTCGATAGGTAATGAAGCAGGAACCGGAATTAAGGCATAGATTTAACATGGTGAAACAAGCGTCATAATACATAAAGATTCACGGATTTTTCAAAAAACGGATTTAAGCCACGTAAAATGGCTAGAGCTTACGCCCCACCGCAAACAGAACTGGAATTGAGGCTAAAATGCTCAATACGACTAGTGGGCCAACCCAATAAAACACTTGTAATTCGATGGTGTGCTCTGACAGTGCTTGTTGCAAATAAAGCAGGCCAAACGGGAGGTTCAGTAGAACCGCGGTAGCGGTACCCGGCATGTACTTGTGCATAACAACGGAAGCAAGCACATGAGGTATAAGGGCATTGAGAACCATAGCCAGTACGTAACCCGACATCAAATACGCGGCAATGCTACCTGCTTGAGAAAGCGAAGCCGCTGTAGCAATGAAAATAAGCAAGACAGATAAAACACAAACGGCAAATCGAAATTCCTTCGGCCCGACTGGAGCATGCCATTTGCCTGCATTCGCCGACCAGGCGGGAAGGTACAATGCTTCTTCGGTGTTATGCATCAATACACCAAGCGTAAATATCCAGCTGATGGACGTTAGTAACATATGCAATTTAGGGTAAATTTAAAAATGCGTTCTCTCGATGAATTTCTCGTAGCGCTCTATTAGCAATAGCGTAATCGGGAATGATAGGCCTCAAATCGTACCTACGGTCCTAAGCATTAATAATGCATGAGCACACAAGGCATGTAAACAATTGATTTTATTGCAGCCTCATAATACGAATGGGTTGAATACGGACACTTGAAAGCGTTCAAAGTCTCGTACATTTCGAGTGACAACGGTGAGCTTGTGCACAAGCGCACTAGCCGCGATCATAGCATCTTCATAGACTGTGTCTGACTGACGGTGCATAAGTTTCGCCCATAGTCGAAAGGTCACAGTATCCATGGGCAAAACATTATAGGTGGCGCCCACCTGATCAAGCCATTTCTCAATATCAGCAGCCTTGGCGGCATCTTGCTCGCGTGTAATTTCAATACCAGCTTGAATTTCACCGAGCGTTACAGCAGAAAGGTAAAGATCAGCATCGGCTATATCTTCGATCCATGCCACCACCGCCCCATGAGGACGAACCTTGCGCAACTCTGAAACAACATTGGTATCAAGAAGAAACACGGCAACCTTATAGTGCAACGGATGTTCTACGTTTCGCCAGGCCACGCTGAGGAAGATCAAAGTCGGCGCGACCTACATCGGACATCAGCAAATCCTTAAGGGAAGGGCGCGCGGAATTCTTCAGGCGTTTCCATTCGGCGATAGGCACGAGCACTGCGGTTTCTGCCCCGCGTCTGGTTACTACTTGCGGCCCTTCGTTTACACAGGCGTCCAGTAATTCACTGAAACGAGCTTTAGCATCTTGTACTGGCCAACTTTTCATTATAAACCTCTATTGACTAGATTGATGACTAGTCTATCAGTCTTTCCGTAACATCACAATAAATTCGACAAACCGATGATTTTTTCGAACATCGACAGTGCATGCGTTTATAAAATGTTATAGGCAATGAAACAGGAACCGGAATTAAAGTATAGATTTATTCTGGCGAAGCAAAAGTCAAAATACATGTCGAAAATATTTTGATATTTCGACATGTTTGCTTGATATGTTTATCATATCGACATATGTTAATAATATGTCGAAATTTTAGGGATTTTTAAACATGACATGGCAGCCCGATCAAGCCTATAACCATTTACCGCCATTGCCGCCAATTGCAGAAATAGAAAGCAAAAACGTTCTAAAAGCCTGTATTCCTGCAAGAGCAGCACTAGCGGAACTTAAGCAAGCCGGTGAACTGCTGCCAAATCAAGGCTTGTTGATTAATTTATTGCCACTGTTGGAAGCGCAAAGCAGTTCCGAAATATAAAATATTGTAACTACAACCGGCAAGCTATTCCGTTTTGCACAAGAAGAAAGTCACGCCGATCCGATGACCAAAGAGGCTTTACGTTATCGAACGACACTCAGTCAGGGATATAAAGAATTGGCCGGCAGGCGTTGCAGATCATTTTTGAACAGCCATATTGCTGTATTCAAAACCTGGTAGACGAAAATATTGCCAAACGACAAACGGCTTCCAGCTATCTTAAGCAATTGTCCGATATCGGCGTCCTGCATGAAATTCGGTCGGGAAAAGAAAAGTTATTTGTGCATCCGAAACTAATTCAACTTTTGACTGAGGATAGCAATGAATTCATCCGATACAATGTAAAATAAAAATTTAACATTTTGATCTACCTATATGAGTCGTTCAGTTGAGACGTCTCAAGTGGGTTGTTTTATTTGCTTCTGAGTAGTATTCTGCAAAGGTCTAAATCCCATTGAGACATTTTAAGGGCATTAACAATGCAAAGATACGAATCTGACGTTGTAGCATGGGCGAACGAGCAGGCCGCGTTTATACGCGCAGGCCGGTTCGATATGCTCGATCTGGAACATATTGCTGACGAGATCGAAGACGTGGGTAAAAGCGAGTTAAGAGAACTGGAAAGCCGAATGGCTATTTTGTTGGCCCATCTGCTGAAATGGCAATTTCAGCCAACCCATCGAGGTTCTAGTTTGGAATGCACGATTAATGACCAGAGAACTATGATTTCTCGTAGGCTGACCAGGACACCAAGTCTAAACCCCTATCTCAGGGAAGAAGAATTTTGGCAGGAAGCATGGGCGGATGGCCGTCGGATTGCCGAGAGTGAAACAGGAATTCTAAATAAGTTCCCTAAATCTTGTCCTTGGCCTGTTGAGCAGGTCATGAATTTCGAGTTTTGGCCTGAATAAATGGCGTTGTAAGGTTAACCGGGAATGATAGGTCTCAACTTTCGTACGATTACGCGTTGCTAATCGTACCTACAGCCCTATCCATTGATCCATTTTTGGTATTTTATAAAAGTTTAATTCATACTAACACCAAAAGCAACGCTCATATGGAATCAACATAAACTGGCAATCTATGACTTCGCATAATGTAGTCGGGAATATGTAGAAAAGCCCCTGGGGATAATCTCAATCCCTAGGGGCTTTTTTATATATTCCGCGTTATGCGAGGTCTTTATCAAGATTGTTAATGATTCTTTCCATATCATTAGCAATTTTATCGATTTCATCTTTTGCTTTGTTATGTGTTTCATTTGGAGAGCCTGTTCGTAGCAGTGCTTTTTGTGCTTCAATTCTTGCGTTTAATTTGGAGATTTCTAGCTGAGCAATATTAACTTTGACTTGGTTTTTAAGTTCTTTTGTAGAAGCTGCCATTTCTTGTCTTTGCAACTTAAGCTCTAATCTTTGTAACGCGATTTCTTTTCTTTGCAGATAGATCGTGTAAATGATTCCAGCGAATGCAAATCCGCTAAATAAAGCATTAACTGAACCAAATAAATCGCCAAATTGACCGCGTTTAGCCCAATCATTGTGTCCTTCAGGGATGAAATTAAAAACCCCATACCAAGTGCCACCCCATATCAAAAATACTAAGAAAATTACAGCAACAAATAACCATATAGATGGTTTGGCGTTTTTTTCTTGATCTTCAGACATGTTTTTTCCTTTTCCGTGTTATGTGAAGTTTTTCTATTTAACGTATTTTGGAAAACCTGTTTGCGCGTCAGGATCAAAGCCTCTTTCTGTAAATCCTTGGATATTTGATTGAATGACTGTTGTGTCAACTACAACGCCATTTCCTTTTTTTCTTGCACCTATTTCGTTTATTTTTTCACTTACAGCCCATCTTCTTGATTCTTGCCATTCATCTGATTCTATGTTGTACATTTCAAATTTATAAATTGTTACTTTTTCCATTTTATTTCCTACAGTGGTTTAGGGTTGTTTTTCAAGGACAGGGTAAGTAGTACTGTCCTTTTGTCTCATTTTTGAGACCTTTCAATGTAACTAACACCTTCGTTAATTATACAATAATTTAACTCAGTTAAAACCAATTTGCAGACATACAACTTCGCATAATGTATATTATGTTAAATAATATATCTTGAAACACATTTCCAGTCACCTTCCATGACAGAAAATTTTTCACCTTGAACAATGTACCTTCCAGAATGTTTTTTAATAAACTCCGGGAGTTTCATTATATATTCATGAAACTTATCAAAATCATGAATAGTTAAATCTAAAATTAGATATGCATTCACTATTGAAATTCATAAAATTCATTGAAAAATACCTAGGTGCGAAATTGCATCCAAGCCACCTAAATCCCTATTGTTATAAATTTAATAGACCATAGCATGATCTATCAGCAAACGATTATCTTGTTCGACAAACACCGCTTCGGCAACATACTCATCTGTTGAATTTGAGCAATATTGTTTCCAGACCACCGCTATTGAATACTTTCGTCTAAATAAGGCCACAAACTCTCGTTTACCGAATAATCCCCATTTTGTTTGATAGTCCCTGCACATATACTCAAGACTTTCCGGAGTGACAATGGCCCTCATCCTATCTGTGAAGTCACGAGAATGCTTTGAATGATTAATTTCGGTGGAACCTTCCATCATATTATCCATGATCGGGGTAATCTCATTGAGAATTTCCTCGTCCGATTTTTCCAGAAGACTCATACTTATTTCCTTAAGGCTGTCAATTTGTGATAAAGATATATAGCAGTTTGCCATGATAGAAAACCAATTATTATCATAATTCCTTAAAACATATTTTTTGCTGTGAGGGACTGTGCAATGTGAACAGTCTTGATGAATTTCATCTCCAAAAACACCTTGATGCCCAAATTTTGAGTTTACTTCACAGTAACTAAAAGCAGTTTTTTCGCCGATTTTTTCTATACCATTAGAATTGAATCGAAAAAATGGACATGCACAAAGATAACAGTTTAGCTGCTCCACATCGTGGCATTTTTTCCTGTCGACGTAAAGTTCGCAAAAGTCGGTTTCAGACTTCACCATGTTATCGAAACCAAAATAATCAACAATTTCTTCTTTACTTAAACCTTTGGCTTGTAGTTTTTCAACTATAGCTTCGTGTTTATTTCCTTGTGCTGTAAACCAAGTTAAGTAGCTCATTTGATGTGTTAAGTTTTTCCAGAACCATTTCGTTTACTGCGATATCAACCAGGACCTAACACCCTCCCCCATTAAGCAACGATTGTGACTCCCGCTGGCGGGACCACGGCAGCAAAGTGGGTCGATATCTGTATTGCCACGTATTTACATCTATCTCGCTCATTTGTAGCATTGCTTCTAGGCTGGTTGAAAATCATGAGGCAAGCAATAGTAAGCCTTGTTTGTAATTTGTTCGAACATAATTTTGTCATCTTTACCTGTATCGTCAACAGTTAAAAATTACCCTGTAATCGTTCAATTTTTATTTATGAGATGGCCATGATTGAAGCTGATGGATTTTTTTCCATTACACCCCTAAGTTAGGTTTAGCAATATGGTATTTCTTATCAAGAGAAAGTTAAATCGGGCTATATCCGTCAAAAGTTGGTTCCAGTTGTGACGGAGGACATATACCCGATTCTATAACTAGATTCGGATAAAAATTGAATTTTAAAAGGAGGTTTAGCCATGCTTGTTCAAAATCTAACACTAGTCGCTGCATTAGCCGTGCTGCTGTACAACTATTATCAAATTGGACATATTTCCATAGGCGGCGGATGGCTTTCCCGATTAAAGCAGGCGCTGCGTAAGAAGAACTGCAAGTAACAAGTTAACGTCAAATTTTTCTGATGCTGATTTTGGGGTAAGTTTAAACAAACGACAAAATTGTTTCATACAAATTTTTGCAATACTATAAATAGGTTACGAATGACGTAAGCCTTTGGCAGCGCAGTTCAAGTATTCAAAAAAAATAGTTACACCAGGAGAATACATCATGAAAATCAGATATGTACTAGTAATGTTTTCTTTAGGGCTTATCACTGCTTGCAGTTCCAATACGCCGCCTACTGCTACGCAATCTATGGAAACCGATCAGCCGCGCCGTGTGCAAAATTTTGTTGCAACCGCTGACGGACCTTGTATCCACAGAGGAACAATGTATTCGGATGGCGCAACTTCCTGTCAGTCAGGACTACAATTCAGGTGCAGTAACAGCGAGTGGGTAAGCCTTGGCGTAACCTGCATTGAAGAGACGGTTGCCGTTTCTAGGCCTTGCCAATATTCCGGTATCACGTTTCCGACAGGAGCCGCCAGTTGCCAGACGGGTACGCAGTACCGATGCGAGGATGGTTCCTGGCGAAGCCTGATGATTTCCTGCTCGAGCACCGAGTCGCCGATCCGGATTGTACCAGACGGACGAACCTGTTTGCTTGAGGGTGGTGGCAGCACTGTAGCCAACAGTTCGAGCGTTTGCCACTCAGGCAGTACTTATTTGTGCAATGATGGCGAATGGTTGAATCTTGGTACCTTGTGCCGCTAACACGGTCGATAATTGGGGTTCTAAGACCTAAGCCGCGTAATTAATTATGGTAAAACTCGGCTAAGCAAAGGGTGATTTAACTAATGTGAAAAAACCGTTCTTGTTCATATGTCAGGCAATTTTCAAACGTTTGCGGATTATCGGTTAAACGTTGAATTACTAAAGCCCCCTGAACGGAAATCAGAAAATGTTCGGCCCTGGCTTTTGCCCCCTCTTCTTTTAAACCAGCCTCCTGACCAAGTTTATAGAGCGCCTCATACCAAGCTTCATAGTCTTTGTTGAGTATTGCTTTGATTTCATCTTTCACCTCTCCAAGACTAAGCACATTCAAAAGACAGTTTTTTTTTCCATCGCAATAAAGCGCCTTGAGAGTAACCGCCATATTACTGAACCGTTTTTCAGGTGTGTCTTGAGGCATTGATAATGGCGCTATGACAAGTTGATGCATTTGTGCGCTGATAAAGTTCACAACGGCCATAACCATATCATCCTTACCTGCCGGAAAACGATGATAGAGACTTGATTTTTTAAGTCCTGTCGCTTCGGACAGCAATGAAATTGTCGCGCCCTCATAGCCGTGACACCGGAATATTTCGAACAGCGATTCCAGAAGCGTGTCGTTATCAATTGTTTTCAGCGCCATAAATAGCTCCATTTAAAATATGCTTGACATTATACCGAACGTTCGTTAAATTGTCACTGTACCGAACGTTCTGTATATTTTTTATTTAACTTTAATGTAAGGAATTCAAGATGAACAAGACAGCTATTATCATTTTATCAGACCCAAAAAGCGGCGGTGACGAGGCATTAGGCCGTGTATTTAACGGATTGGCGGCAGCTCATGACATTAAGCAATCCGGGGGAGAAGTCACTATCATTTTTCAAGGCGCCGGTGTTCGTTGGGCTAGCCTTATCACTCAGGCTGATCACCCGCTGCACGGATTATATGAACTGGTAAAAAGCAATGTTGCCGGCGTATCCTGTGGTTGTGCTGATTTTTTTGGCGTAGCTGAAGAAACTAAGGCTTGCGGGTTTGAGTTTATAAAAGATAATCCGATCCCCGGCACTTCAGGATTAGCGAGTTTTGGCAAATTTCTAAAATTCGGCGCCACTATTTTGACGTTCTAACTGAAAATTGTATAAACAAGGCTGGCGGTAATGCCGCCAGCTTTTGTAAGGGGAAACACTATGCCGAATGCATTTGCCACCATC
>CAVUMJ010000283.1:0-4863 GCA_963741375.1 uncultured Pseudomonadota bacterium | reverse complement strand
CATCCCAAGGGATGCATTCGCCTAACTTGACCCAGCGGTTGTTTTTATCCAGGGTGGTTTCGAAAGGCCAATCAAACTCGGCAATCGTCAGTTGTTTTGAGTTACAGTATCGGATCATCGGTGCACGGTTTTTGAGGGTTAGGGCTCATTTTTCATGCACAATAATACCCATAAAACACGTATTATTCAATAAATATCAATAACTTGTATTAATTGAGCAGACTCTATTTAGACTTGTCAGGAAGTGCCTTAAGCTTTTAAACTTAAGGCCAATGCAAGGATCTCCTGGGTTACCGCACATTCTCAATTTCACGCTCGAAGCGGCCTATGATCCCGGATGGATACGACTGGCTTGCCATTAATGTCAGTCGTATTGTTGCTTGCTGGCGTCTTGAAACCATCAGCCCTTTTCCACACGGTCATTTCGGGACTCTACACCTTCACGGTCGGCTTTATCCGTTACCATTGCTCCTCGCCTGTTTTCGTACCTACGCATCAAGTAGTCTGTTACCATACTACCTGCAAGGCTCGATACTCGGCCTGTGGCTAGCAGTTACCGAGACGGGACTCTCACCCGCTAGAATTTGCGACATTGCCCAGCCGCAACCAAAACCCGACCCCGTACTGCGGATCGCCAACGCAATCGGAGCTTTCGCACTATTATTTCTTTTGTCCCATTGTTCTTATGTTAAAGCCATCTATATAAATATTAGAAACGGCATAATCATATTTCTTGGATTTTTTATATTGCTGTAATATGCCAATATCCTTTAAGCGCTTTGAAAAAACATCAAAGGTATTGAATTGGGATTGCATCGATTTTTGCCAAAAAACCTTTAATTGCTCCTCACTAAATAAAGACCCAAGCTCACCAATATTATTAAAAAATTCAGATAACTCCGGATATTCATTTTTAATGGCATCACAACGTTCCACGGAAGCTGCCTCTAAACCTTTAGTAAGAGAGTTCCAACGTAATAAATGATCTGTGGGCGCTGATTTTCCTTGAGGTTGCTTTAACTCAACTTCCTGGGCATTTTTAAGTAGAATTGTTAATGAGCGTGGGTAGGTATTTCCGCTTGAGTCTGTTAGTCGAGAGTATATCCAAGTTGAAACGTAAGCATTTTGGGTTTTTTCGCGACGTAAGCCCCATAAAGGAGATAATAATTGGCGCAAAGATTCTTCATTACTTTCATCTAAAGGAATATTAACTAAAGGGGTCATTCTATTAGCAAGACTTCTAAATTTTTCTGACCCTCCAATTGCTAAACGATAGGCTAATCGGAAAAAATCTTCAGTTCCCCATTGTAAAAGTAACGTTCTTGCATCGCCAAAATGACTTTTGTTAGTAAAAACTAAATTACTCCAAATATCTTCGCGCAGGAAAACTTTAAAACGGATTTGATACAAACTGTTATTGTTGGTGTCATAAATTAAACGCATTAATCCACCGAGTGCTTCTTTTTGCCAAGAAGTATTTTCTTTAATATCTTGGTCTAAATCATCATAAAGTAGCCATATTTTTTGATTTTTCGTTTTTAAATTGTTATTTAAGTGTGTAATAGCATCTCGACACAAACCATTGAGTTTTGTATCAGTTACAAACTCTAATAATTTGGCAGTATGTTTAGATTCCCATACGGTGTGTTCAGTTGTATTATAATTATATTGTAAGCGAGAGTGTAAACCAGATAATTTCGCTTTTTTGATAATATCGCTAAATTCAGGACAAGATTGATACAGTCGAATTACTGCATAAGCACGCCATAGCGACAACCAATCTGTGTCATCTGCTTTTATATTCTTTTGAATATCTGAAAAAACATCCGCATTGGGTTTAAAGCTATTGCTAACGCCATGCCCTGAAATAATCGTCACATTATCCAAGCGACCACGCGAGCGTTTTTCGGCATTTTCTCTGTGTTGCGTAAATAAGGTGTATAGAGTTGATTTTCCAGTGCCTTTTCTTCCCCGAATAACCCATACTTGGTCTTCCAAACAGCGGTCAAAATCGGCTGTTTTTTGAAAAATTGCGTCAAAATCCGTGTCTAAAATGCTGGCTGCGTTACGTTCCGGAAAATTTAATGATTTAATAAGCTCTAAACGGTCAGATTCAGCTAACACCTCTTTTGTTTTTTCAATGCCACTAACTTCGAGTAAAGCATTAACTAGGGGTGTATACCAAGTTAAAGCATTTTCAACTGGAAACTGATAGCTGGCTGCAATATCAGGAAGATAAGGAATTCTAATCACATCTTCTTTGATTTCCTCTCCTTCTGATATTGTTACGTCTAGATTTAAATAAGGTTCAATTTTTTCTACTAAAGAACGTCCAATAGCACCTTCTGGAATAGAAGATAGCACCAGTTTAGCTTGAACACCATTCAGCTCTTTTAATAAATCCCTTATAAAACAAACACCTTCTGCATTTTGTTGGCTTGGGTATAAAACGATAAAAGCTTCTTCAGCGAGTCGTAATAAAGACAAGCCACCCCACTCATTAAGACCTGTTCGTGCATCAATAAGCATAATATCTGGTTGATATTGATTCCAAAGCTCCTCTTCAAATTGATACCAAGGGTCGGTTGTTTCAGAAAATAAATGCGTGGTAGATAATAGTGATAAACGTTGAAGATAGCGTTGCCCTATTTTTCCTGCTGGAACAATAAATAGATCACGGCGTGATTGGCTATCTTTAACACTATAAATAATGTTGGTTAACTCAATTTTCGGCTGATGATTTTCATCAAAAAAACACGTTTGACGCTCCCATAAATAATCAATCAAACCTTCATCAAATGGTCCACCTATAGACGGTAATAAAGCTTGTAATCCAGGCGCTTCTACATCCATATCCACTAAAACAACGCGCTTGCCTTGTCTTGCCAATTGAAAAGCCGTTTGAATTAACGCGGTCGTTCGTCCAACGCCACCTTTATAAGAGTAAAATACTACGCGCTTAATAGGATGTTTAGGTGTTTTAGCGAATGAGGTTTTCCCTGCAGATAACATTGCCACAGCATCTTGCCATGATAAAGGAAATGTATCGTCTTTTGTTTGAAGCGTAACTCCTTCACTACTAGCTTCTTCAGGTGTATAAAGTTCGATAATCCCTGGGGTTAAACCTGCGTTTTTAATTAATGGTTCAACTTGTTCTAAGCGATCTTTTCGAGTCTTTTTTTCAAATTGACCGGAAATAATGGTTAGTAAAACAAAATTGCCCTCACCAATATCCAATTCAAATTGTTTAGGGAATTTCTGATTCAGGACTTTTCTGAGTTGTATCGCAGCTTTCATAGGACTGTTTTCTCATTTTTTGCTAGCCATCCACAAACATAGTTAAAACTTTCTTGCCAATCATCTTGAGATTTAGTGGTTTGAGGAATATAGCGCAAACTAATGTAGTCAACATCAGTTGAACCTAATGGATGCAGGATAGTACAAAGATGATTCAATAGCAGGGAGTCCGATTTTGCTTTTTTGTAAAAATCAGGCATACGTTTGAGTGCCGTCAATAATCCATGACTCGGATTAATAACAGGTTGATTGTACATTGAGTCTCTAGGACGCTTGCTATTTTTATCAAACTTGTTAATTTTAGATAACAAAGCAATAACGATTTTAAGCGACACTCAACCGCTATCCCACCCAAATGAAAAATAGCAATTGTATGATTTTGATCTCTAGGTAACGCAAAAATATCATTTTTTCTTGCTAAATAAGCACCTGCGAAGTCTTCCATAGATATAATGTGTTTATAAAATATAAAAAATCAACCATAGCAGAATAAGTTGGATTGCCGCTTTTTGCAACCCAATACACCCAATGACCCTTTCAAATCATCGCAAAATTACTTCCTCCACGGAATTAATCAATGCAATATTACAAACCTTCAGGCCACAGCAAAAGGCCGTATCTTGTAATCAAGCATATATAACTAAACTGTCAGGCAGGCAGTTATCCATTCTAGTGTTGCCACTTACAACGGCAACGCGGCCGTCCGCCGCCAGTCGAGACTGACATTTCAGTTGCACATAACCCTGATTTACAGCGGATGATTGCAGATTTGCGTGATCGATTGCAAGCGCCACAGCTATGGCTGAACATACTTTAAGTTTTCTAACTCAATAGCCCTTGTTGCGGTTGCGTTCATGATGCATTCATTGGTTCTTAAAGTTGCTGCTGAGCCTGCTTTAGTTTCCGCATAAAACTTGCAATTGGCATCCCGGTATTTAATCCAGATTCGTTGTACTTCTTTCAGTTGATGGGCCCGTTTCTCAGGAAGATGCGTTTGAGCGGCTTTATATGCTCTGTTTAATCGGGCATCCTGCGCGCCGTTTTCCGCGGCGATACAATTCAATATTTCCGGAATCGCGCCGCCGGTTTTATCCATGCAATCCGAATACGCGCTGGATAAAAGATCATCCGCAATGCTCAACTCCGGCAAGAGTCCCAATGCAACCCATAAGATTATTTTTTTCATTTATCTGCTCTTAAGGAAAATAAACACGAAACCTATAAAGAATAGTTTAGCATTTCGTGCGTCCCGTTCAACCCTTAGACTCGCTGTAATACAATCATTTCAAAGTGTTTTCACTCAATATCCAGCCTGCTCAATGGTAATGCGCATAAGCCCTGACAACTTTGCCTGACTCATTAAAATGAAATACTTCAGCAGCAAGACCTCTTACTCCTTGGTAATATAGACAGATACTGTCAACCCCGATCAAAGTGCTGATCAATTCAAAATGTAAATTCGGATAGAGATTGAGGGCCGTACGCCAATATGCCGCTACTGCCGCCTTACCCTTTAAGGCGCCTGAAGCTTGTTGACACAACGAGACAATGACCGGCGAATTCATT
>CAVUMJ010000282.1:0-17639 GCA_963741375.1 uncultured Pseudomonadota bacterium | reverse complement strand
ATGAAGCAGTGGGAAATGGCTAAACTTTACGGCAGCGATCCGCGTGTCCGTTTTTTCATAGGTGATGTCAGGGATAAAGATCGTTTACATAGGGCGCTGGGTGATATCGATTATGTTGTGCATGCTGCGGCTACTAAAATTGTACCCATTGCAGAATACAATCCATTTGAATGCGTCAAAACTAATATTAATGGTGCGATGAATCTGATTGATGCCTGTATTAATCAAGGTGTTAAACGTGTAGTTGCTTTATCAACAGACAAAGCCAGTAGTCCTGCAAATCTTTACGGAGCAACTAAACTGGCTTCAGATAAGCTTTTTGTAGCTGGTAATTCCTATGCTAGCGGCCACGAAACCCGTTTTGCAGTAGTCCGATATGGTAATGTCATGGGGTCTCGAGGTTCAGTAATTCCATTTTTCCTATCGCTTACCAACTCAGGCTCGCTTCCGATTACCGACCCGCGTATGACAAGATTCATGATTACTCTGGAACAAGGTGTTGAATTGGTCTGGCACGCATTTCAAGATATGATCGGAGGTGAAATCTACGTCAAAAAGATTCCATCTATGAAAATTACCGATATTGCAAAAGCCATTTCACGCGAAGCCGAACATAAAATAATTGGTATTCGCCCTGGTGAAAAACTTCATGAACAGATGATCAGCTCCGAAGATTCTTATCACACCTACGAATATGCAGAACATTATAAAATTTTACCGGCGATTCATGAGTGGAGTAACGATGTAAATCGCATCAAAAATGGCACTAAAGTACTTGAGGGCTTTACATATTCGTCCGATACCAACAGAGAATGGATGGATGTTAACACCTTGCAACAGTGGATTTTAGCCAACCAATCCAAAATTGGCGCATTTTGATGTCTGATTTTATTCCCTATGGCCGCCAAAATATATCATCTGAAGATATTCAGGCAGTCATTGATGTTTTAAATTCAGACTGGCTAACCCAAGGCCCAAACATTCCTAGATTTGAGGAAACCGTGTCTAAATATTGCGGAGTAAAACATGCTTTGGCAGTCAATAGCGCCACTTCCGCCTTACATATAGCTTGCCTTGCTCTTGGTCTTGGTCAAGGCGACTGGCTTTGGACTTCTCCCAATACTTTTGCCGCCTCAGCAAATTGTGGATTATATTGCGGAGCTCAAATTGATTTCGTAGACATTGACCCACGTACATACAACTTAAGCGTTCCAGCACTGGAAGCAAAACTGATCGAAGCAGAAAAACTGGGCAAATTGCCTAAAATTGTCATACCGGTTCATTTTGCCGGACAATCCTGTGAAATGAAAGACATTCGCCTGCTTGCAGATCGGTACAACTTTAAAATCATTGAAGACGCATCCCATGCCATTGGTGGAAAATATCAAAATAAGCCAATTGGCGGTTGTCAATATTCTGATATTACGGTTTTCAGCTTTCATCCTGTCAAAATCATTACCACAGGAGAAGGTGGCATGGCGCTTACCAATGATACAGAATTGGCAAGCCAAATGTTGCTACTGCGAAGTCATGGCATTACTCGCGACCCGGCGCTTTTTACCCATGAAACGGATGGCTCTTGGTATTATCAGCAAATTTGCCTAGGTTTCAATTATAGAATAACTGATATCCAAGCTGCATTAGGCGCCAATCAAATGTTGCGTCTGGACGAATTCGTTTCCAAAAGGCGACGCATTGCAGCAATATATGACGAGTGTTTAGCCGACTTGACAGTGTTATTGCCTTGGCAACATTCCGACACCTATTCCAGTTTCCATCTATACCCTATTCGGCTGGAATTAAGCAATCTCAAAATAAACCGTCAAACCGTATTTGATTATCTAAGATCTGAAAATATAGGAGTAAACTTGCATTACATACCGGTACATACCCAGCCTTTTTATCAAAAAATGGGGTTTAACTTTGGCGACTATCCAGTAGCAGAACAATATTATCGGGAAGCTATCAGTCTACCTATACATCCATCCTTATCCGAATTGGATCATCAGCGTGTCATATCTGCGGTTAAACGGGCTCTTTCATATCAAGCATGACAAATTCTACATTTTCAGCACTGGGAAATACCTTGGTGCTCATTCCCGCCAAAGCGGGTTCAAAGCGTCTTCCTCGCAAAAATATCTTACCTCTTAATGGTGTCAGCCTGCTAGGGCGCGCCATTCGCCGTGCTCAAGCACTATCCTTTATCCAAAGGATTTGTGTTAGTACTGAAGATCAGGATGTGATTAACGAGGCATATAAATTTGGTGTGGAGGTTCCGTTTATCCGCCCCGATTACTTGGCTCGCGACCCTGCAGGAGTTGTAGAAGTAGCATTACATGCTTTAGACTGGTTTGAAAACCAAGGCCAACATTTTAATACCTTGATGATTCTATTGCCTACCTCACCTTTTTGTACTGTTGCCGATATTGAAAATGCGGCACAAACATATATTGAGCAAGGAGTGGATTTCCTGATGAGCGTTTCAAGAGAAGTACACTCTCCACTGGCTAGCTTGATTATGAAAAATGGGCAGTTGTCCCCCTTGCACCCGGAATGGTTAAATTGTACGGGAGCTAAAGCAGACAGCACGTTGCCAACCCTAGTCCGTTGCAATGGCGCTGTGACCATCGTCAATGTAGCTGCATTTAGACGGGAAAGAAATTATTACGGATATCCGCTTGCCGCCTATGAAATGCCGGCCGAACGTAGCGTTGACATTGATACCGAATTAGACTTCCAATTTGCAGAGTTTCTCGCTAACAGGATATTCGGCCTTGACAATTGAAGTCGTCTTCAGAGCAGATGCTTATGCTGAAATTGGTACCGGACATGTGATGCGTTGTCTTGCACTTGCAAATGCCTGTCGCGAAGCAGGTATGGCTACCAGTTTCATCGGTTATATTACAGATGATATTTTACTTGCCCGCATTTCTAGGCAAGAGCACCAAGTTAACTTGCTGACTGAACACAATAGGAATGTCTGGCTAAACAATCTTAATCCAAACACAACCTGGGTTATTTTGGACGGTTACGAATTTAATTGCGCTGATCACAGAAAAATTCGCGATACCGGCAAAAAATTACTAGTTATTGATGATATGGCAAATCTGGAAAGCTATGATGCAGATGTGATTCTTAATCAGAATTTTCATGCCAACGCCGAACATTACAAACAGACTAACCATGTCAAAATGCTGATGGGCCCTAAATTCGCCATGCTGCGTCAGGAGTTTATTGAATTCACTGTAGCAGAGATGCGTCCGGAAGTTTCTCGCTTATTGGTCACCCTTGGCGGTTCAGATCCGCTTGGAATAGGTTTGATTGTACTGGAAGCGTTGACTAAAATTCACAACCATTCTTTTGAAGTACTTTTTATCGCCGGATCAAGTAATCCAAACCTTGAAAAACTTACCGCCTATGCTGAGCTTGCCAACTCTTACGGTCATCAAGTCAATGTTCAGCACTATACTGAACAGATGCCTAACGCAATGGCATGGGCCGACTTTGGCATTATTGCCGCCGGCAGCACTTCATTGGAAGTAGCATATATGGGCTTACCAACAATCGTGATTGTCTTGGCTGAAAACCAGGCGGCAATTGCCTCAGCCATGCATAGATTAGGTATTGCGGAATCCTTAGGCTGGTATGACCAGTTGAATGCTCAAATTATCGCTAATGCAATCATTCATTTGGCAAACTCTGCATCGCAACGCATAAGTATGTCCCAAGGAGGGCGATCAATGGTTGATGGGCAAGGAGCCAGACGCATTGCCAGCATATTTGCGGAAACTTGCCAGAAATGATTAAGTTAATCACAGACGATGGCCTTAATACCACCATGACAAAAATGTATTAGCCATGTGATAATTATCCAAATTGAGGAATCAAAATGAGTAGTCAACAGAACAAATTTTCCGAAACGGCATTCTGGGACAAAGTGGCTAAACAACGAGTTTATGCTGCTTTTGATAAAGAAGAATATGAAAACATCATTGATACTGTCTGGGGTGCTGATATGTCCGGTATTAATATGGCCGATATCGGTAGCGCATCCGGAGTGTCCGCCGCCTTATTTGCCAGCCGAGGCGCCAATGTAACCGGTATTGAGATATCACCTGAGCTAGTAGCTCAAGCCCAAAGTTTGTGGTGCGATTATGCGGAAAGAATAAAGTTTATTGTGGGTGACGCCGAACATCTGGAATTACCTGACAACTCTATGGATGCCGTGTTTTTTGGTGGCGTGCTGCATCATATTCCCATTCTAGATCATGTTTATGCTGAAGCATTGCGTATTCTTAAACCAGGCGGAAAGTTTGTCGCCATTGAACCAAACCGCCGGGATTTTCTGGAATTGATTGAATGGGGTGTCGCAGATTTGCGAGGCAAGCTTACCCCTAATGAGTATCCAATCAATCCAGTAACCTTGAGAAATGATTTAATGACAGTTGGCTTTAAAAATCCCTATTTTTGGACTATCCGAAGTGATATTCCAGTATTGGCGCAATTTCCGATTCTAAAAAATTATTTTAGCAGACAAAAAGGATTCTCTCTAAAACATCCAATTTTAAGATTCATTAATGCTTTTCGCTCCCCGGAATGCCGCGGCACTTTTTTTGTGATGGTTGCAGAAAAATCATGACAATGGATTGGCAAACATTTTGGGATACCAAAGCCGCAGCTGCAACTGATTTTCAGGCTACTGGTCGTGGTCTGATGGATGCAATTGGCTATTTGCATACTGTAGCCGAAGTAGTAAGGCTGCTGAATCTAAAACAAAATCAGACATTAGCAGATATTGGTTGCGGCTCAGGTTTATTATCCTTATCCCTGTCTCCCTGGCTGAATCATATATATGCTATAGATATTAGCCCGGCGCTGATTCAACGCGCACAAAGCAATCTGTCAGGCATTGATAATATCTCCCTGCAAGTTGGAAGTTTAACTCAGCTACCTCTGGAAGACAGCAGTGTCGATAGACTCTTGGCATATAGTGTACTCCAATATCTAAACAACATATCTGCAGTTAAGCAAGCTTTCCTGCAAGTTTCCAGAGTATTAAAAAAAGGCGGAAAAGCCTTACTGGCTGCCAATCCTGACCCAACCAAGCGTTATATTTATGAAGAAGTTGTGAGAAGCCGTGAAGATAAGCAATCTGCTGAAAAAGAAATAACTTTATTGGATAGTTTACTTTGGATTACTCAGGAGGATTTAACCAGACTAGCGGAAGAAGCCAATCTTTTGGCACATATTGAACCCATCAGTTCACGAATCTGGCAACATTTTTATATGTACGACATTATTGTTGAAAAAATTTAATTAGGAGCAAAGCTTGAACCCAACAATTTCTTTAGGTGAATATCTTCTAGGCAGCCAATGCCCGCCCTTCGTCGTAGCGGAAGTTGGTATCAATCATAATGGGGAGTTGGAACGCGCTTTAGAAATGGTTCATGTTGCAGCCAAAGCAGGCTGCGATGCCGTCAAATTCCAGACATTTAAAGCAGCGGAATTCGTCAACGATCCTTCGCAAATGTTTACCTATCGTTCTCAAGGTCACGAAGTGACTGAATCCATGTTAACCATGTTCCAGCGTTACGAATTGCCGGAAACCGCCTGGTCAATTATCAAAGCAGAATGTCAAAAAGCCGGCATTTTATTTTTTTCCACTCCGCAAAACCGCTCTGATCTTGATATCTTGTTAAAAATAGGCGTTCCTGCTGTTAAAGTTGGTTCGGATGACTTTACAAACCTGCCGCTACTGAAAAGCTATGCCAGTTCCGGTTTGCCATTGATTCTGTCTTCAGGAATGTCAGATTTGGCTGAAGCACACCTAGCTTTGGAAGCAGTTGGAGCGCTGGATGGTTATCCAACCATACTTCTGGTTTGCACATCTCAATATCCAACACCGATAGAAGATGCCAATTTGTCGCGCATCTCTACACTGCGAGCCGCTTTTCCAAATATACCTATCGGTTTCTCAGATCATACCCGCGGCCCGCTCGCTGCAGCATTGGCAGTTGCTTTAGGGGCTTGTTTTCTTGAAAAGCATTTTACCTTAAGTCACGATTTGCCTGGCCCAGATCATTGGTTTTCCGAAAACCCGGAAGGCTTATCTGAATGGGTAACCAGTATTAGATCTGCTAAAACATTATTGGGAAATCCTTTAATACGACCCACTGCAATTGAAAAGGGAAACAAGTTGGAATTTCAACGTCGAATAGTTGCGGCTCGAAATATTCAGAATGGCGAAATTTTGGATCAAAACAGTTTAACATTAAGACGAGTGGCTGGAGGACGAGGCTTACCGCCAATGTTTATGCCATACTTACTTGACCGCCCATCACCTCACTCATATCAATCAGGTGAACCAATAGAGTTATAAAAAGAAAATCCGGGTATTATTTATAATCAAGTCAAATTTTGATAAATTTTCTGTCAAATGACAAATATGAGCATTAATTTAATTGAAATCATAGGGGTAATTAAGTCAATAACAAAGTTTCCCTATAACACATCTACTCTATGGTTAAACTTAGAGAATATAGATTATCTACAATTTTGCCAATCGGTTGAATTTTAATGAAATCTGTAGCATTTGTAGTGAATTGTTTCAATGAGTTTGATTTCGCACCTTTATTGGAAAAATATTTAAATACAGTAAGAATATCGGTACTGGATTATTTTCCTGACATGCCCGAACAATATGATCTTATTGTACTTTGGAGTTACCGTCGCATTGTCAGGCATTCGGAAGAACTGGATAATGTGATTATTTTTCACTCATCGAATCTTCCTGCCGGTAGAGGATGGGCGCCAATATATAATACTCTGGCGCGCAGAGAGACCAAGTTTACTATATGTGCCATTAAACTTGCCGATCCGGTAGATTCTGGAGATATTGTTGTTAAAGCAAAATTCCCTATTTTGCCTAACTATACAGCCCAAAATTTACGTCAAATTGATCGAGAGTTATCAATAATGTTGATGTCCCAAATTCTGCATCGATTTGACGGTCAAAAAATTACCGGCATTCCTCAAACAGGGGAAAGTAGTTATTTTACTCGTCGTTCACCAGAAGACAATGAAATTGATATCTCTGTTACCTTTGCCGAACTCATTCCACACCTTCGAGCTTGTGAAATTCAACATCCAGCGTTTTTCTTCTTCGAGCAAGAAAAATTTTACATCAATATTCAGCCTGCGAAGGAATCCGGATTTCCAACGAATATTGAAATAATTTTTTGCACTGATTCCAATTGATTCATCACAATCGCCCTTTTATATCCCCAGAAGACCGACTTGCCGTGGATAAGGTGTTAGCCTCCGGCTGGATTGCGCAAGGCTCGGCTGTAAGCGTCCTTGAGGATTGTTTTGTCCAGCAATTTAGTGGAGGTAGTGCGTGCGCTGTATCGAATGGCACATCCGCTTTATATTTGGCTTTAGAAGCCTTTGAAACATTAGAAAAGGATGCTGAAGTTGCTGTTCCCAGCTACGCCTGTTCAGCATTACTCAACGCAGTATATATGGCAAGGCTCAAACCTAAAGTTGTTGATGTATTGCCTGATACTTTTTGCTTAAATCCCGACGCAATTAAAGTGCAAGCACCGAACGCCAAATTCGTGATAGCCGTTCACACTTATGGGGCAATGGCAAATATTACAGCCTGTATGAACCAAAACAGAGTAGTGATTGAAGATTGCTGCCAAGCTATTGGCGGCAAAGCGTCAGACTTGCCGCTGGGAACAATTGGTAATGCTTCAGTTTTTTCATTTTTTGCAACCAAGATAATCACCGGGGGTCAAGGCGGATTAATCTGGTCTAAAGACTTGTCTTTAATTGAAAAAATTAAAGACTATCGCCAATTTGATTGCCGCGAAACTTACAAACCCCGATTTAACTTCCAGATGACCGATATACAAGCTGCTTTAACAAACAGCCAAATGACACGCCTGGAAGTTATTCGCGAACGGCGAGCCTCCATAGGACGTCAATACCTTTCAGTTATGCCACGGGGTTTATCAACACAAGCCGAATTGCTTGAATCCGGTCGCATGGTACATCGGTTCGTCGTGATCACGCCTGACCAAAACATAAGAGATGCGCTACGCACGCATATGTCGTCTTCAGGAATAGACTGCGCTGTACCAATAGAACGTTATGAGCTATTGCATCGATATCTGAATTTGGATCCATCAGAATTTCCCATCACTGAACGATTAGCTGACACCACTCTGTCTCTACCGATTCATCTTTGCCTTAGTGATGACGATGTATCACTGATTAGTAATGCCCTTTATAAATTCCAATTATGATACTCACTGCACATCAGCCGGTCTATTTGCCTTGGCTCGGACTATTTCACAAAATTGCATTAGCCGATTTGTTTATCTCTTTTGATCAGGTTCAATATTTACCTCAGGATTGGAATAACCGTAACATAATCAAAACAGCTCAGGGTCCAATCTGGTTGACGGTTCCGGTACTGCGTAAAGGTTATCTGGAAAAAACCATCAGCGACATCGAAATAAATAACAACGAACCATGGGCCAGAAAACATTGGCGCAGTTTGAAAAACGCTTATGTCAAAGCACCTTATTTCGCCAATTATGCGGATTTTTTTGAAGATACTTACCATAAACACTGGGAATCATTAGTTGAACTAAATACTTACATGTTACGCTGGTTTTTGGATACTCTTAAAATTCAAATACCAGTACATTCGGCAGGAGAATGGCAATTTCAGGGTGAGAAAAGCGATCTGGTACT
This sequence comes from uncultured Pseudomonadota bacterium, assembly GCA_963741375.1. Taxonomy (GTDB): domain Bacteria; phylum Pseudomonadota; class Gammaproteobacteria; order Methylococcales; family Methylomonadaceae; genus Methylomonas. Next base: position 8,876 of record CAVUMJ010000282.1, on the reverse strand, counting down.
TGATATGTGCATCCAAACTGGAGCAAAACAATATATTTTTGGTGCGTTGGGTCGCGATTATGCAAATGTACAAACATTTGAAAATGCAGGTGTTAAACCTCATTTTCAGGATTATAATCATCCGGTTTATCGGCAATTACACGGAGATTTCATACCGTATATGAGTATTGTCGATTTGTTATTTAACTGTGGCGATGAAAGTCTGGATATTCTTCTCTCCGGCAATATTACCTCAGATGAACTAGTTTAACTGTTTAGGATACCCATGAATAATATATTAATAGGACAAAAATCCATAGGTTTTGGACAGGCTTGTTATCTTATCGCTGAAGTTGGCACCACCTGTTTGGGCGATATTGACAAAGCCTTACAACTTGTTGCCGCAGCCAAAGAAGCTGGCGTTGATGCTGTAAAATTTCAAGTGATTGATCCCAGCCAGCTGTCTGATGAAACTGTGACTTATCCAGTCAATACAAATGGTATAGTTACTCAAGTTTCAATGAAAAATATGTTCAACAAACTGGTTTTTGACGAACCCACCTGGAAAGTCATAGCTGACGCGGCACGACAAGCCAAAATAGATTTCTTCGCTACTGTTGATTACCTTGAAGGGGTCGACATGTTGAATAGATTAGGAGTGAATGCACATAAAATCGGGGCTTGGGATTCCACATATAAACAATTGATAGAAAGAATAGGGCGAACAGGAAAACCCATGTTTGCCGACCTTGGCCCGACAACTGAACAACAAGCCCATGATATTGTTGACTGGTATATGGCAGCGGGAGGTAGCGCAGTATTATTTATGCAGGACTTTCATACTCAGGATGATACCCAAATGAATCTGAAAGCCATACAAAAACTGAATGAACTGTTTCCATGGCCTTCAGGTTTTTCTTCCCCTGCTCTTGACCATGACTTGGATTTTGCTGCTTTGGCATTAGGTGCTGCATATATAGAGAAACGCCTGATTTTGAGCCGATCGGACTATGCTTTTCACGCTCATGAATCACTTGAACCTCACGAACTCAAAGAATGGGTTCAACGCATTCGTCATGTTGAACGAGCACTTGGATCTGCAATCATACAACCCTCCGACAAAGATCACTCAGGTAGTTTCGAATACTATAGAAGTTTATGCAGCTTAAAAGATATTAAAGCAGGTGAGACTTTTTCTACAGATAATATTGGCGCCAAAAGGCCCGGAACCGGTATTCCCACCAAAAGAATGGCTGAAATTATCGGCAGTCAGGCAAAACGCGACATCCCAATGAACACTTTACTTGACGATGAGGATTTTGCTTGAAAATTTTAGTCGTTGCCGCTCATCCCGATGATGAAATTTTAGGATGTGGCGGCACCATTGCCCGTCACATTCAGCAAGGTGATCAGGTCAGTATTGTTATTTTGGCTGAAGGGGTTACATCAAGAGCAAAACAGCGTTCAGTTGAACTGGATTCCGAAAAACTACAGGAGCTGGCTAATGCCAGTTTGCTTGCGGGATTTGCGCTAGGCGTAAAAGATATCTCTTTGCATGACTTTCCGGACAACCGTATGGATACTATTGCCATGCTGGATGTAGTAAAACTAATAGAAGTACATATTGAGCGTTTACATCCCGATCTTGTCTATACCCATCATGCCGGTGATGTAAATCTTGATCACCGGGTAATTTATCAAGCAGTTATTACTGCCTGCCGCCCACAACCCGGTCATTCTGTGAAAACCATTCTTTGCTTTGAGACAGTATCTTCCACAGAATGGCAGCCCGCTTTAGGCAGAATGGAATTTTCTCCGAATTGGTTTGTTGACATTAGTAATACGTTACCTATTAAAATGCAGGCTCTCAGTCATTATGAATCAGAATTACGTCCCTGGCCCCATCCCCGATCATTGCAGACCATTGAATATCTTGCTCGCTGGCGGGGTACAATGATTGGTGTCGAAGCGGCTGAAGCATTTGAATTGGCTCGGCATATTCTTTAGAACAAACAGATCGTAAAAAATGATGGACAAGGAATTGCAAAAACTCATTGCCTGGAAAACCAACGCCTGGAAAAACAAAGAAATGGCGGCTTGGTATGCCAAACAAATGACTTTAAATACAAGTACCATACAGCTAAAGAATGCGGTGGAAGTGACTTTATGTGAACAATTCGCTGTTGGAACAAAGATTCTTGATGTTGGAATCGGTACCGGTAGAGCTTCGCTTCCTCTATTGAATAAAGGTTTCAGCATTACTGGTATTGATAGCTCTCAGGCCATGCTGGATGAATGTAAAATTCTAGCAGGAAATCACCCAATACAATTGCAATTGGGTGATGTATGCAGCTTGCCTTTTGTAGATGATCACTTTGATTCTTTGATGTCGCTGAATGTCATGACCCATTTTCCACACTGGCGAGAAGTTTTATCAGAGTGGCAACGAGTAGTTAAACCAGGCGGGAGAATAATTTTTGACATTTATTCCCTGGACCATCTTTGTTTTGTTGATAATCGTAAAATCACAATTAAGGACTTACTGGAACAAAACCCGATAACCTTCAATATGCATATAGCCGTTGAAGAGCTTTTCGAATATGCCGACAAAGCTGACTTGAATATTGTTTCTATCGTGCCGTATGGAAGTGTATTTAGCGGTCAAATCAAACGCTTCAATAGCAAAACACCATTAAATAAATTACATTGGTGGCAGCGACATTTATCGTGGCTTGCAGTTGATGAAGCTTTGTTTAATGCTGTTTTGTTTCTCGAACTTAACTTTTTTGCATCGTTGACCAGCAAAACCACAGGCCGCTTTATGGTCATCCTTGAAAATAGACCGGACCCTGAAGCCAACAGCCAAATTAAACAGCGTCTGTCGAAAATTAATCAATTACTATCCGACGAACTGACTCTGGAAACTCTGGCTCCTTATTTACCAATACCATTAGACGAGTGGAAACAACAGTTTTTGCATCATATGATGCCGTTACGTAATCGAGCTATTGCTTATTTGTTACTGACCAGTTTCCTTGGTCAACCAGATAAATTGAATCTGATTTCCTTCTTTGGCGAGGAAATGGGCGAAGAATTGAATACCTGGTTAAAACAGGAAATATCAGCCTGGTCCAGCCATCAGAACATCATGGAATTTAGCCAGCTTTTAGCTAAATCACCTGACACATCCAAAATACCGGCAAATATTTGTTTGGAACATGAATTCAGACAGGCCGTTGAAAAATCATTTGAGACAAAAAATGCATAAACAAACCGCAATTTTAGCCCTCACTTCTCAACTCAATCTCAGTTATTTAAACGATTACTTACAACACCATCCTCGCGTGGTGTTTGTGTTACCGGAAATGCTCAATGATGAAATTTGCCAAAAAATAATTGTTGCGGGCAGCCAAATTAAAATTGTCAATCTGACAACAATTTCTTCGACAGCTAGTCTTGTAGATTCTTCTCTCATCTCCCCTAAAACCAGTTCCGAACATTACAAACAATCAGTCGATCAGGATAAGCAAACCTGGTTTGAGATTTACCTAGCAGTTTTATCTGAAAATACACCCCTAATCCAAAGTTTGTTTAATGAATTACAACTCATTAATAATAGCTATTTCATTGAGTCAATCCTGATTGATGAAGAAACCAGCTGGTTCGGAAAATCGGTTTGTGCTTGGGGAAATCAAAATAGCATTCCAACTTTTTTGCTGGCTTTGGAAAATTTTAGCTATGAATCTGATTATTTTACAACTTATCTTAGCAATACCATTGTGGTAGCAAACGAATTAAGTGCAGAATTTTTTTTAGATTGTGGGGTTTCAAATGAGCGGATCACAGTTATCGACTATCCTGATTGCGATACCATAAAGCAACTTAAGTCCGAAAAAACCAAAATCAAACGCTGGAAATGTGACAAATTAGGCATAAACAATTCTTTACCCATAATCGGTTTTGATATTCACACTCCCTTTTCTTTTGATAATGGGGATGACCAATACCTGCAAAAAATTATCCATACATTTTGTACCATGTACCAGTTACTGGTTGAGGCAGACTATCCGGTTCAATTGATCATTATTAATCCCTCGCCATCAAAATTACTTGATGCACAGCAAGCCGATAATTTGGCACAAAATGCCGGCATACCACCTGAATATTTTTTCTATCTTGAAGAACGTATAGAAGATTGGCTTGTTTCTACAGATATTTGGCTCAGTTTTGATATATACTCCGCCATTAAAGCCATGTTATGCGAAACCCCCGCAATCCAATTGCTAACACCTCAAGCATTGTTATCCGGTAATCTTCTGAGCTCACAAACTGCTATTTTACAATGCGAACATACCCAACTTTTCGATAACATCTTCAGCATCTTAGCGCCAAGCTTGACTAGAGACACCATATTAGCTCAGATGCAGACTCAGAATATTGAAGATCATCCCAAAACTAGTTTAGCAAAGCTCATACCACTAAAAAACCGTATCAATCCGGGAGATGGCTTAATTAATTTCACTAAACTTTATTTACAGCAAAACATATTACCCAAAATAAAACCCATTAGCTCCCGGATAAAAACCAAATTGCGCAGTATACTGAAGCAGCTAGCTCCAATTTGTCATTTAAAACCTGGAAAAACCGGGCTTTAATACCTCGACAAGCTTATCAGAACTGATATGTTATCGGCCTCGTCACACCCAGACTTGTCGAACTGAGATTTTCCGGACTTTCATTAGTCTTTTCTATGTAAAATTGGCATTTGCACAATAACTTACCCAAAATGGCCGAAAATAGTATTGAAACAAGCAAACCATTAAGTGCTGAAAATTTGGAAAAATTAGCCCGGAATTTCTATGCACCTTTCAGCTTAATTAACCATTTGTCCTGTTGGCCGAGCAAAATATACGGCCTTGGTAAATACATTAGAAAATACGGTTATTATCCAGACTGGCTACCATTGCGTGTACATACAGATCATGGCCCAAGAGAACAAACGCCATCATATACCGATCTAGAATCAACAGCATCAGTACAGATGTTTCATTCACCCAATAGTGTCGAACATTGGAAAAAACTATCGGATAAACCATGTTATTGTTACTTCTCCCCTTTCGTATACTACCGGAGAACCAACGAAATTTATTTAGATGAAAAAAGAAAGGGTACGATCGCCTTTCCAGCGCATACAACTCCGGTAATTGACGATGTTTCCGATATTCTAAATTACATCAATGACTTGAATAATTTACCTGAACCCTTTCAACCCGTCAGTATTTGTTTACATATGCACGACATTAACAAAGGTTTACACAAAAAATTTCTGGCTGCAGGATTTCCTGTTTATACTGCTGGGCATGCAAGCGATTATAATTTTATTGAAAGGTTTTATTCCATCATAAAACAATTTAAATATGCCACATCCAACACGTTTGGCTCTTACGTTTTTTATTGTGTAGAATTAGGCATTCCGTTCTCTATAACAGGTAATAAACAAAAACTGATAAACAAGTCTGATCCCAACATTCCGATAGGTGAATATGATCCCTTGAAAGAATGTGAACACTATTCTAATGCTGAAAAAGTTTTTCAAGGCATTAATTTGGAAATCAGCCCAATTCAACGTGAATATGTAGATTTTCATTTGGGTCTCAAATATAGCATATCCAGAAAAAAAATGGCTTTAGTTCTATATTGGGCTTTAATAAAATATATTTTTAGCCTGGAATGGATTAAGATATTTTTTAAATGGTTACTGAAAACAAAACGATAAACAATCATTTTAGCTTTAAAAACTCAATCGTTCCCTATATATTTTTTCTTCATTTCTATTTATTGCCAAAACTTATTTTATGAAGCTACCAATTGATAATTTTATTAATATTGCAAATAAGTTTTTTATAAGAATTAGCTACTTAACCGGTATTGGTAGGCAAAGAAAAAAACGCTATCGTAACTACAATATCATTCAAAAAAACTGTGATCTTTACCGAATTGAAGGTCAAACCGTTGCTCTTGATATAGGCTCAGGGCCAATTCCAAAAAACCCTTTTCTAGCGAAAAAAGTCTATGGGGCTGATTTAAGAAGCAAAACAGAAAATAATGTTGTTCATGCAGATCTTTCCACTGGACAGTTACCTTTTGAAAATAACAGTTTCGATTATGTAACGGCCTATGATGTACTGGAACACATCCCAAGAATTTCATCAATAAATAATCAAACGACCTATCCTTTTATTTTATTAATGAATGAAATCTTCAGAGTTTTAAAACCTGGCGGGGTATTCTTTAATATACAACCATGTTATCCCAGTAAAGATGTATTTCAAGATCCTACCCATGTAAATATAATAACCGAAGATACTTTAATGTTATATTTTTGTGAATCAGCCTGGGCTAGAATATATGGCTATACCGGTTCGTTCAATATGCTTGCTGATGGCTGGATAGGAGCAAAATATTTTTCATTTCTTAGAAAATCACATGATTTATTAATACATGACCTTGATTTTATCCAAAAGTGAAAATAATCGATCTTTCAGTCGGGCAGCCATACTAATCCCACTGTATAAGGAATCACTTTCCGATGCTGAAGAATTTTCCTTAAAAAATGCCATAAATATTCTGTGGAAACACGACATTTATCTTATAGGACCAGAGAAATTAAGGTTTTTTTTTGAAAATTATCGCATCCAAAACCAGTTAAAGTATAAAACTGCGTTATTTCCTGATAAATTCTTTAATAGCATTAATGGCTACAACCGCTTATTGATGTCAAAAGGCTTTTATAAAAGCTTTTCAAACTACGAATATATTTTAATTGCCCAGACAGATTCACTAGTCTTTTCAGACCAATTGGAATTCTGGTGTAACCAAAATTATTCGTATATCGGAGCTCCCTGGTTTGTAGAGGCATACTCTTATACAGGTACAGATAGTTTTGAGAACTTTATCACCTCTCAACCTTCTCCAGTTTTTCTGGGCGTAGGCAATGGCGGCTTATCATTACGCAAAACCGAAGATTATATAAAATTCTTATCTCGCCCCCTATATGTCAATAACTCTACTTTAGAGTGGCATTTTAAAGGTAAGCTGGATTTGTTACATCTCAGTCGCAAATACCTGCATAAATATTTGTTTTCATATAATTTCCCGCCCTTAATGCCTAGAGTAAGTGAAGATATTTTCTGGAGTTTATTAGTACCTGAACGTTACAATTTTTTTAAGGTTCCATCACCTGAAGTAGCGCTATCTTTTGCTTTTGAAGCTAATCCAGAATTTTTATATCATCTTAATCATAAACAATTACCATTTGGTTGCCATGCTTGGGAAAAGCATAATAAATCATTTTGGGAAAATATTTTTAAAGAACTTGGGTTAGCCATATCAAAATCAAAAATTAATTAATCGTTCCTGAAAAACTATTTACACTCGTCAAAATAATACCTTATAGCGTCCAAAGTTTGTTACTATTTTTTGAGCAGCATCCAAGCCTTTTGTAATAGGAAAACTAATGTTAAGCAACTTTTCAGTCATCACTCCAAATTATAATATGGGGAAATATTTAGTAGAAACCATAGAATCCGTTCTCATCAACTTAAAGCCGGATGACGAATATTTCATTATTGATGGCGGCTCAACCGATAATAGCCTTGAAATAATTCAAAATTATCAAGATAGAATAACCGGTTGGATTAGCGAAAAAGACCACGGTTATGCAGATGCGTTGGCAAAAGGTTTTGCCAAAACCACAGGCGCATTTCAATGTTGGGTAAATTGTGGCGACTTATTATTGCCTAATGCTTTAGAAAAGGCTAAGTCATTGTTGATCACGAATAAAATTGACCTTGTATATGGTGATGCTATCGATATAGATGATAATGGAAAAATACTATGGATTAGTTCAGCAAATTTTCAACCGTTAAGACAGTATATGCTTTATGGTAGCTGGACTCCATGGCAAATTTCATGCTTTTGGAAGCAATCTGCTTATGAGCAATGTAATGGTATTAATGCAGATGTTAAACTTGCTGCTGATTATGATCTTTTTTTACGAATGACGCGGCAAGCAAAAACCAAGTATTTCTCAGTTTCTTTTGGAGCTCATCGACACCATGAGGGGCAGTTGTCAATTAGTCATCAGTCCACATACAAATCTGAAAAAAATTTGATTCGATCAAACGAAAGATCATTTGATACAGTACCCATTAATGTGTTTGCATCAGCTTATTATTGGTTAGCCACCCGGTTGAAATCACGTTTTTCTTGTCATTCGCCGCTAAGTCGAATTTGGATGAATAAGCAATTTTCGGAGATTAAAAATGTCGTTTAAAACAAAACTCTCGTTTGCAACAAAATTGCTGATGTTAGACTCTACATCATGGAATATTCTACGCTGGCGGATTATTAAAGGGGATAAAACCCTCAGGCTTGATTACCCATTAAACACAAATAGTTTAGTACTTGATGTCGGCGGATATCAAGGTAATTGGGCGGAGGAAATTGTCTCAAAATTTAACTGCAATGTAATGATATTTGAGCCAATAAAAGAGAATGTTGAAAAAATCCGTCAAAAATTTATCGATAATCCAAAAGTAATAGTTTATGGTTTTGGACTAAGTAATAGTAATCGAGAACAAGAAATTTCTTTGATGGAAGATGGTTCAAGCCTGAATATCAAATCCAGTGATATCGCGGTAGTGACTTTACGAGATGTAGTCGAATTTTTAAATGAACAAAATATTCATCATATACATTTGATGAAAATAAATATTGAAGGCGAGGAATATCGTTTACTTGATGCGCTGATACGTGCTGGTAAAATTGAAGAAATAGACAATCTCCAAATTCAATTTCACGACTTTGTACCTAATGCTATAAACCTCCGAAATGAA
>CAVUMJ010000281.1:0-7032 GCA_963741375.1 uncultured Pseudomonadota bacterium | reverse complement strand
ATTTGTAGCAATATTTCTAAAACTCATGTTTTGAAATATGACTACCCTTTCGTCTGGGAAAGTTGGGGGAAGGTCCCATCTTAAGAACTGAATAATTGATTCTACGTTCACCCGGCAACTACTTCTAGATTAGTGTACTTAACCCTTTTGGTATTTTTTAACACACCTTCTTCTTAATAATACCTGTTATGAAAATCCTTTGCGTCTTCGGCAAATATAATTATGGAGATCCCGCCAGAGGCTATGGTTACGAATATGCCAATTTCCTGCCCGCTCTACAACAACTTGGTGAGCAAATAGAATTTTTTGATTCGCAAGATCGTCAATCATACTCGGATTTTGCCGCCCTTAACTTGGCGTTATTGCAAAAAACTGCCGATTTCTGTCCCGATCTGGTTTTTTGTGTGTTGATGAATTATGAAATCTGGACAGAAACCTTGCAAATTATCCGCAATACCGGGGTAAAATTGCTGAATTGGGGAACTGACGACTCCTGGAAATATGCACAATTTTCCCGCTATATGGCTAAATACTTTGATCTGTGGATTACCACCTCGAAATTAGCCTGGCAACAGTCCCAACAGGATGGGTTGGACAATTTTATGCTTTCGCAATGGGCAGCCAGTCAAAAAATTCTGGCAGAGCCTCTCCCTGCAAAGCAATGCCGCTTTCAAGTCAGTTTTGTTGGCTCCGCTTACGGCAACCGCCCGCGCTGGATAACAGATTTAGCTAGGCAGGGTATTACTGTATACTGTTTCGGTTATGGCTGGCCTAGCGGCTCAGTAGAGGCGGAAGAAATACCAAAAATTGTCCGAGAATCAGTAATTAGTTTGAACTTTGGCGACTCCGGACTGCATTTTCATGGCTTGATACCTTTCAGAAGCCGGCAAATTAAAGCCAGAGTTTTTGAAGTGCCCGGTGCAGGCGGCTGTTTACTTACCGAAACAGCTGAAAATTTGCAGGATTATTATTTACCCGACCAGCAAATCAAAACTTTTGAAACAGTTGACGATTTAGTCGCCAAAATCACCTTTTTACTAAACAATCCTACTGAACGCGATACCCTGGCCCTGGCCGGTTATCATCGCACAATTGCAGAGCACACTTACTTAAATCGTTTTAAAAGTATCCTTGAACGATTTTCAGCAATCCCGCATTACCAACCAATTGATTTTACAGAATTTCAAGCTTTAGAAGTCGCTTACCGCCTCAATTTTGCAGAAAAATTGATGAAAAAGATATTGGTATGTCCATTCGCCATGATTTTTGGCAAGCAACGCGGAAAAAGAGCCGCCCGCCGGTTGTTGTTTGAACTTTCCTGGCGAATACTGGGCGGCAAAGTTTATTCCGCCTCCGGCTGGCCCGGCCGCTGGTTTTATCAGGAAAGTTAGACCATGGTTTTAGCAACAGAGCCTTTGGTTACTATTGTTTTGGCATTTCGTAATGGCAAAAAAAATTTGCCGGCAGCTTTAAATTCAATCCTATGGCAAAGTTATCAAAATTGGGAATTAATTCTAATCAATGATGGCTCTACTGATGGCGCAGAACAATTGGCAAAATCTATAAACGATGTTCGCATACGTTTTTATAGCCACGCTATTTCTCAAGGTCTACCTGCCTGTCTTAATCAAGGTATTGCCCTAGCTAAAGGCTTTTATATAGCGCGTATGGATGCTGACGACATTGCTTTTCCGCAACGGCTTGCCCAACAAGTCGCGTTTCTGCAATCTCATCCGGAAATTGATTTACTGGCTACATCTGCTTTATTGATTGACAAAAATAACCAGGCAGTTGGGATTTTGAAATTGTGGCGTGACGCATCAGGCAATCTGCAGCCATCCCTGGCATGGTTTTGCAATGCCCCATCCTACCTGGATGGGGCCAACCAGTTGGTTTCAACAACACCCTTATGATGAAAATGCTGTTAAGGGTCAGGATCAGGCCTTGCTTTTTCGCACATACCCCAACAGCCGGTTTGCCGGCCTATCTGAGGTGTTGCTTGGTTATCGCTATGAAGGTTTATCCGTGACAAAAACTATTACCGGCCGCTTTTATTATCTGAAAGCACTTGCCGCATATGGTAATTTGGAACAACTATTACAAGGCGCCTTTAGACATGTTTTGGCAGTTATTCGCGATATTGTATGCATAACGTTAGGACTGGAAAAACAAGTCATTAGAAAAAGAGTTAGCCCTATCAACAGTGAAATTATTGCCGAATGGCAAAGGCTTTTGTATAGAATGTCTAAATTATTGAAAGAAACAAACCATTTTTAATATGTGTGGATTAGTTGGCTTTTTTTGCAAACCTATAATTCGTGACAGCCATAATCTGGTTGTTAAAATGGTCAACACCCTATCTCATCGCGGCCCAAATGATGTTGGGGCTTGGACTGATCCTGATAGCGGCATTGCTTTGGCGCATCGGCGTTTAGCCATTCAGGATCTTAGCGTTGCCGGACACCAGCCAATGATTTCTGCCTGCAAGCGTTATGTGATTGTCTTTAATGGCGAAATTTACAATCATTTCGAATTGCGAAAAGGCTTGCAAACGGACTGGCAAGGCCACTCAGACACTGAAACACTTCTAGCGGCTATTTCGCAATGGGGAATAGAAGAAACCCTGCAAAAATGCGTAGGCATGTTTGCCTTTGCCTTGTGGGACAGACAAACTCAAACCCTCAGCCTTGCCAGAGACAGACTGGGCGAAAAACCACTATATTATGGAATACATAACGGGGTATTTTTGTTTGGCTCCGAACTTAAAGCTTTAAAGCAACATCCTGCCTTTATTGCCAATATTGACCGCAACGCTTTAGCTCTGTTATTGCAATACAACTATATTCCTGCCCCGCATTCAATTTATCAGAATATTCATAAATTACCTATCGGCAGTTTTCTGGAAATTAACTCCGGCTTTGATTATAAAATCACAAATTATTGGTCAATCAACTCAGTTGCTGAATATGGTCAAAAACATTTATTCAACGGTAGCGAGGCAGACGCTCAAGCAGAACTAGAACGGCTGATATTCCAATCTATCGACGGGCAAATGCTGGCCGATGTACCGCTGGGCGCCTTTCTTTCCGGAGGAATTGATTCGTCAACCATAGTTGCCTTGATGCAAAGAAATACCGGCAGACCGGTGAAATCCTTTACGATAGGCTTTCAGGAAGCCGGGTACAACGAAGCCGAATACGCCCATGCAGTCGCCAAACACTTAGGTACGGAACATACTGAACTTTATGTGTCGTCTGAACAAGCAATGGCGGTTATCCCGCAATTACCGGAAATCTATGACGAACCTTTCGCCGATTCTTCACAAATCCCAACCTGGTTGGTTGCAAAGTTGGCTAAACAGCAAGTGACAGTCTGCCTTTCCGGAGATGGTGGAGATGAATTGTTTGGCGGCTATAACCGCTATTTTCTTGGCCAATCCATTTGGCAAAAACTTAAGGTTTTACCGCAGCCATTGCGAATTACTGCCGCCAGTCTGATAACCGGAATTCCCCCTGAGCGCTGGAATACCGGCGTCAGTAAAATTATGCCTTTATTACCTAACAAATTTCGTTTTGGCAATCCTGGCGACAAATTACACAAACTGGCTGGAGTATTGGGTTGCGAAACTGCTGAACAGTTGTATCTTAACTTGGTGTCTTTGTGGAATAACCCTAATCAGCAAGTTATTTCCCATCAACAACCCAACGCCATCCAGTTAGATTTGCAATGGCCGAAATTGGCTGATTTTATTCATCAAATGATGGCGCTGGATACCTTAACTTATCTGCCTGATGATATTTTGGTCAAAGTTGACCGCGCTGCGATGAATTTAAGTTTAGAAACCCGGGTACCATTTTTGGATCACCGTATCGTTGAATTTGCGTGGAGTTTACCGTTATCAATGAAAATCAAACAGGGTCAAGGCAAATATTTATTACGGCAAATATTGTATAAATATGTTCCTGAAACCTTGATAGACAGACCAAAAATGGGTTTTGGCATTCCTCTGGACAGCTGGCTAAGAGGACCTTTACGAGAATGGGCTGAAGCCTTGCTTTCAGAAAACCGTTTAAACCAAGAAGGCTATTTTGAAGCGGCTTCTATCCGTAAAAAATGGGAAGAACACCTATCCGGCCGGCGTAACTGGCAATTTCACTTGTGGAGCGTACTGATGTTTCAGGCTTGGCTGGAAAATGAGTCTACCGGTCAGTTGCGAATACACAAACCAATATATACTTAATAACCTAACAATTGAATCTGTTTCCATGACCAAAAAGCCAAAACTGCTCTATTTTGTCACCGAAGACTGGTATTTTTGTTCGCATAGGTTAGCTCTGGCAAAAAAAGCCCAATTGGCTGGTTACGATGTGAGTGTCTTGACACGGATTAAACAACATGGCGACATTATCCAAAATGCTGGATTCAATCTGGTTGGCTTGGAGATTGAACGTGGCGGCATGAATCCTTTAAGGGAAATTAAAACAATTTGGCAAATTTGGCAAATCTATCGAAGACTCCAGCCTGATATTATTCATCATGTTGCTTTAAAACCCGTTCTGTATGGCAATATAGCCGCTCTGTTCATTCCTAAATATAAAGTCGTGAATTTATTAGCCGGTTTAGGCGCAATTTTTTCATCTGATAAATGGCAAGCCCGCCTCTTAAGACCTTTGATCATAAGTATGATTAAAATTTTACTAAGCCGCCACAACACAAAAACCATAGTGCAAAATCAAGAAGATTATGATTTACTAATTAATCGGGCAGGTATTTCAACTAGGCGGCTAAGCTTGATAAAAGGTTCCGGAATTGATACCGAACATTTTCATTACACCAACTTGCCAGCAGTACCTGTTCGTATTGCTTTGGTGTCACGTTTACTGTGGGACAAGGGAATTGGCGAATATGTCGCAGCAGTCAAATTACTTAAGCAAAACGGTTTAATTTTTGAGGCTTTGCTTGTAGGAGAACCGGACGCAGAAAATCTGGCAGCCATTTCCCATGAACAGTTATCGATTTGGCAGACCGAGGGCTATATTCAGCAACTTGGCTATATCAAAGATATTAAGGAATTTTGGCTTAATACTCATATTGCCGTATTGCCTTCATACCGAGAAGGATTGCCAAAAAGTTTACTGGAAGCAGCTGCATGCGGCCGCCCCATTGTCACCACCAATACCTCAGGCTGTAAGGAAGTCGTAGATCACGGCATAAATGGATTTCTAGTGCCCGTTAAAAATATTGAAGAATTGGCCGAAGCCTTGAAAATGCTTATCTTGGATTCCTCTTTACAATACAAAATGGGAAAGAAAAGCCGGCAAAAAGTCGAACAACAATTTTCAAACGAAATTGTTTTATCTCAAACAGTTCATCTATATCAGGAATTAATGGAAACTCCCAACCACTAAGCAATAGTGTAAATGGTCACACCGTTAGCTAGTTTCCATATCAATGCAAGACTGTTTAAGGGAAAGAAACTATTCGGCTAGCTTAATCTTTTCATCAATCATGCCGTCAATACAAAGCATAACTTCTGCGCTGGCTTGTTCAACTATGCGCATTTGGTCAATGATTCCGTCCAGTTTTTTCGGATCCTCAACCCAGTTAGACCTGGAAATTTCGTAAGCATGATGTGTAGCGCTATGCACCTGATGATGCGGATGATCCAGCCTGCTGTAGGAACTAGTCGTTCTGAATTGCTGATAACCTAGCCCTTCGAAATACCATTTACCTAGCCTGCAGTTATGGTTATCAACCATGATGGCTGTTTGCTGCGGACATTCCCGGCTGTTTTCAAGCGCAATATAAGCATTTTGTTTATAAACGATATGATCCAGCTTGGTTAATAAGCCAAAAGATTTGTCTTTTGCATAAATTGTATAACCGACAGAAGCCTTTGCAGATTCAGATAAACTGGAAAACTGATCACGGAAGGAACTCACCTGTCCGGTAATCTGTTGAGATAGTAAAGCTGAGTTTTCCGCCTCTGAATGCATTTGTTCTACTCGCCTGTTAAAGGCTTTAAGAGTCTTGGAAACCTCCAGAGCGGCTGATTTAGTATGCTCGGATAAATTTTTTACCTCATCCGCCACAACGGCAAAACCTCGCCCATGTTCACCTGCTCTGGCCGCTTGAACTGCTTGCACCACCGCGACCGGCGATGATGAAGGGGACCCCGATAGCCCCGACGTCAGTGCTGCGCCGGGGTGGTCTCCAATCCCGTGAGACTGGCGGCGATGCTCGAAGCCACGGTGGCCATGACGGCCAGACCCGAGCGCCCCGCCGACCTGCCGGGTGGTGTTGATCAGCCCGGAGGCGAGACCCGCCTCGTGAACGGGCACCCCGGCGGTGGCCGACAAGGTCATGGGGACGAACGACAGACCGATGCCCGAAGCCGATCAGGATCATCGGCCCGAGGACGTGCACCAGGTAGGCATCCCCGGCGCCGACCCGGGACAGCCACAGAAGTCCGACGGCGGCCAGTCCCAGTCCGAGCATCAGCTGATTGCGGGCCCCGACAACTGCACGATGCGAGAGGCGATCAACGCTCCGGCCAACGTGCACAGGCCCACCGGCAGGAAGGCCAAGCCGGCACGAGCGCGCTGTAACCGTCGACGTTCTGGAGGAACAGGAAAGGAAGAAGTAGGTACCGAAGATGCCGGCGCCGATGGTGACGGCGATGCCGTTGGCCACCGACAGGGAGCGGCGCCGGAAGATGGACAGAGGGATCAGCGGGTCCTTGGCAAAGCGGGCCTCGGTGACGAAGAACACGGCCAGCAGGGCAAGGCCGATGGCCAGCGTGATGATGGTCGGGCCGAGCCCCAGGGGTGGACGTCGGTGCTGACGATGCCGTAGACGAGGACGGCCAGCCCGGCAGTCACGGTGATCGCCCCGGTGAGGTCGAGTGCCTTGCGCGGACCCCGCTGCTCGCGCGGGGAGTGCCACCCAGGCTCCGGCCAGCAGCACGATGCCGATGGGCACGTTGACGAAGAGGAGCAATACGAGAAAACTGAACGAAGGGCGCCACAAAAA
>CAVUMJ010000280.1:0-4293 GCA_963741375.1 uncultured Pseudomonadota bacterium | reverse complement strand
AAAAATGACAGAAATTCTAATTGGAAATTAGAATAGAATTTTAGGCAGCCGCGCAAAAAAAGCCTATTTTTAAACTCTGTGGGCAAGGCGGCTGGTATGGAATGGTAAATTTAGGGATATTTAAGATTAAAATTGCGGACAAATAGTTGCATTTGTCCGCATCAAATCAGCAAATTTTAAATGCTTGCTTTTTTGCGACGGCGTTCGCCTATCATCGCCATAGCTGAGGCCAGTAAACCTAAACCCAGAGTAGTGACATTGCCATCAATTTCAGGAACGGAACAAGGCTCGCCTTTGCCGCCCTGCGGCGAATTAAAACCAGGGCCATTATTAGGTCCTGGGAAATTTGGCTCTGCATGAGCAAGGCTGGTGCTCAATAAAAGGCTAATAAAACAAATTGAAATTTT
The DNA here is from genome assembly GCA_963741375.1 of uncultured Pseudomonadota bacterium. GTDB lineage: Bacteria > Pseudomonadota > Gammaproteobacteria > Methylococcales > Methylomonadaceae > Methylomonas. The sequence continues at coordinate 3,886 of CAVUMJ010000280.1, read as the reverse complement.
CTTTGTCATCTTGGCTTACCTAGTCAATTAAAAAATGGTTGAAACAACATCGATGAACGAATACGCATCAATTTGTTTCATGGTTCCAGTATATTTTTTATTTGGATAAGTAATATTGTTCTTAAGTACAGTCAGAGAAAAAATTTGCAATTAGTTCATTTGTTTTTTTGTAGAAATAGATATAGATGCGGTTCACGTTGTTAACCGCATCATTACAGGGGAAATTCCGGTTTATTTTCGCAAGCTGGCCGCTTCAGAAGCCCGTCTGGTAATTTCCTGCCAATCTTCTTCGTCTACCAGATTAGCAGGCGCCATCCATGAGCCGCCTACGCAGGAAACATTGTTTAAAGCCAGATAATCAGGCGCGTTTTTTGGGGTCACTCCGCCGGTTGGACAAAATGTCACTTGCGGTAAAGGACCGTTAATTGATTTCAGCATGGGGATGCCGCCAGCGGCTTCAGCAGGGAAAAACTTCATGGCGGTAATGCCTTTATCTATTAAACGCATCACTTCGCTGGGAGTCACCACGCCAGGCAAAATAGGCAGGCCTGAACGCAAGGCCGCATCTAGCAAACTTTCTGTGACGCCGGGGCTTACAATGAATTCCGCTCCAACCTTCAAAGCTTGATCCAAGGTTAAAGTGTTGATAATGGTGCCGGCCCCAACAATGGCCCCCGGCACTTCATTTTTGATCAGGCGGATTGCGTCAAGCGCCACCGGTGTGCGTAAAGTGATTTCCAGCACTTTTAAACCGCCATTAACCAGTGCTTGCGCCAAAGGTACGGCAAGTTCGAGCCGGTTGATAACCATTACCGGCATGACAGGGCTGGTGGTCATTACTTGCTGAATGGATACAGTCATTTCGAACTCCGAATAGGATTAATCATTAAATAAATTACATGCGCCGTTTTCTGCCGAGGAAGCATGATTGCGGAACAGACCGAATAACTCCCGCCCCATACCGTATTGATGAGATTTGGCGCGGTTAGCCGGCGCAATGCGGGCTGCAAATTCTTTTTCATCTACCTGGACATTGACTTCACCTGTCTGGGTGTTAAGTATGATGATATCGCCGTCCAGCACTTTAGCCAAGGGGCCGCCGTCCAGGCATTCCGGGCACATATGGATAGCCGACGGCACTTTACCGGAGGCGCCCGACATGCGTCCATCTGTAATTAACGCCACTTTAAAGCCTTTGTCCTGCAATACGCCCAGGGAGGGCGTAAGTTTATGCAGTTCCGGCATGCCATTAGCTTTGGGGCCCTGAAAACGCAGCACTATGATGCAGTCTTTTTCCAGCTCGCCGCGCTTGAAAGCGGCAACTACATCGTCCTGATCATCGAACACCAAAGCCGGGGCCGTGACAATTTGATGTTGTTCTGCAACAGCAGAGATTTTTGAAATGCCGCGTCCCAGATTGCCATGCATGACATTTAATCCGCCGGTTGCCGCAAAGGCATGGTCAACGCTGCCGATCACAGTGGTATCCAGGGAGCCGGCAGGGCCAATCTGCCATTGCAATTGGCCGTTATCGAGTTTGGGTTCCTGACTGTATTGCTCAAGACCGGGTTTATCGCCTATGGTTAAAATATCGCCGTGCAGTAAACCATGACGCAAGAGTTCGGCAATTAATACCCCCATGCCGCCCGCGGCCTGAAAGTGGTTGATATCCGCCGAACCGTTGGGATAAATCCTGGTCAACAGCGGAATAATTTTTGACAGATGGCTGAAATCGTCCCAGTTAATGATGATGCCGGCAGCACGCGCAATGGCTATCAAATGTATGGTGTGATTGGTAGAGCCTCCGGTTGCTAACAGTCCGATAATGGCGTTGATAATGGCTTTTTCGTTTATCACCCGGGCAATCGGCCTAAAATCCTCGCCGGAGGCTGTGAATTTTAATACTTGTCTGGCGGCAGCTTTGGTCAGTTCGTCTCGTAGCGGCGTATAAGGATTGATGAATGAAGTGCCGGGCAGATGTAAACCCATGATCTCAACCAGCATCTGGTTGCTGTTGGCGGTGCCGTAAAAGGTGCAGGTGCCGGCGCTGTGATAGGACTGGGATTCTGATTCCAGTAATTCCTTGCGGCCAACCTTGCCTTCCGCATAGAGCTGGCGAATGCGGACTTTTTCCTTATTTGATAAGCCGCTAGGCATGGGGCCGGCGGGGATGAAAATGGCGGGCAAATGTCCAAAACTCAGAGCCCCGATCAACAAGCCGGGTACTATTTTGTCGCAGATGCCAAGATATAATGCGGCATCAAACATATTGTGACTTAAACTGACAGCGGTAGATAAGGCAATCACATCACGGCTGAACAAAGACAGTTCCATACCGGGCTGGCCTTGAGTTACACCATCACACATCGCAGGCACGCCCCCGGCAAACTGAGCTACGCCTCCAGCTTCATGAATTGCCTGTTTGATTAGCGCCGGATAATCTTTATAAGGCTCATGGGCGGAGAGAAGATCGTTATATGCGGAGACAATAGCAACATTGGCTTTTTGACTGTTAGCCAAATCGTCTTTGTCCTGACTGTTGCAGGCGGCGAAACCGTGAGCCAGATTGCCGCAGGCCAGTTTGGACCGATAGGGGCCGGCTTCAATGGCGGCATCTACTCTGTCTAAATATTCGCCACGACTTTTTTGGCTGCGCTGCGTCACTTCCTCAGTGACTTTTTCTAAAACGGCATGCATGATGCTTCTCCTAAAAGGTTGTATTCGACCGGAACATTGCAAGGAGGGCAAAACAAGGCCAGGCCCAATATCCGAATCTTAAAAAATATCTCCCTGATGTTTTAAAGCAATTCAGGGCAAAAAGCAATTTAGAGCAAACCGCAAACCCCTTCTGCCGGGGAGATACGGAGAAGGCTAAAGTTTAATCAGCGGGCTGACTTTCCAGTTTGTTTTTATCAACCAAATTAAGCCGCGCGCGGTTTGACAAGTTTTCCACGAACGGCTTAATTTAACGGCATATTTGATTTTTCGATGAATCCGGCGGATAAGCCTAATTCATCAAGTCCATCTTTGATTGAATATCACGGCGCCCAATACATTTCAACAGGGACTTTTTCCTGATTCAGCAAAGCCCGAATTGGCATGTCTTCAAAAGAGCCTGGTTTCATGGCGGAGTCAAATACAGATAGTTTATCTTCGCCGGTCAACAGGATAATCAAGCGTTCGCATTTCATCAGGCCGGCAAAAGTCAAGCTTAGTCTTTCCGTGTTCGGGCCGGTTACGGTGCTTTGTTTGGCGTTAATGGCTGCAGTGAGCTGATCATTATCGTCCCGCAACGCTTTGCTAAGACCAGCAGCATGAGGAAACAAAGAGGCAGTATGGCCGTCGTTACCCATGCCAAGAATGGCTAGCGTAAACGGCTGAGGCAAGGCGCGGTAATTCGACTCGGTTGCCGGTTGCCCTTGGGCCGGACGGTTCGCCGGGGTTTTCATGCCTGTGAAAGATGCCGCCTTGGCATTGTTTATCAATAAGCAACGTTTGATTAACGCTTCGTTACTGGCGCTATGATCTTCATCGACCCAGCGCTCGTCAACCAGCGCGACCTTGATTTTTTTCCAGGCCAGGTCGGTTTTGGATAAAGCTTCATAAAGCGGGGCAGGGGTGGAGCCTCCGGAAACCAATAATGTGGCGCAACCGTTTTTACTGAGCAATACATTACCTTGCCTTAACGCCTTCGACCGATTACGTATTGCTTGTTGCAATTCATGCATGTATTTTGCAGGATTGGCGGCTTTTTTTAAGACTTCGCTATAACGAGGATTGGATTTCAGCAGGTTTACATAATCATCAAAACTTTCTTTATAAGAATGGTAAGACCTGAATCCGGCAATTTCTTTTTTAAAGCCAAGGCCATCTACAAATTCCCAAG
>CAVUMJ010000279.1:0-6208 GCA_963741375.1 uncultured Pseudomonadota bacterium | reverse complement strand
GCAACACCTTGTTGTTTGGATATAAAGATATCCCCTGCGGCTTTTTTCAAATAGCCGGATGCAACAGTAAAACGCGACAATATAAAGGAGGACGCACAATGAAATCAATGTATCGTGCAGCCATGATAATAGCTGCTTTTGTTTTTTTACTACCCTTGTCTGCCCGCTCCGAGATAAATGCCGGATCCGTTGAAGTGAATCCGTACGTCGGATACAATTTCTTCCAGCACAGTCAGAATCTGGATGACGCGCCCATGTTTGGCTTACGGCTCGGTTACAATTTCACGAAATATTTCGGCATTGATAAAAATCGATCTTACTACTTTGCCGGCCTCAATACAAAAATTGCTTGCCCTAGTCTATGCTGTACCGGAAGTAGTGGAGGCGCGCCGTTCTGATATGCCATTATCCTTGTCGGCAAAGATTTCCGGCAGCCTTGACCATGCTATATCTCACGCCAAGCAAATCTTGATTTTTGTTGGTGAGATGGTCAGCGGTATTATTAGTGTGGCGCAAGGACGCGCCCATTTTCGCGGCCTGGATTTTTTGCTGTATATTCAGGAATGTGGTCCGTCCGCCTTGCCTATCGTTACCCTGATCAGCTTACTAGTCGGTTTGATTCTTGCCTTTGTAGGCGCATTGGAACTATCTCTTTTTGGCGCCCAAATTTACATAGCCAATTTGGTCAGTCTTGGTATGACCAGAGAAATGGGCGGGCTGATGACTGCCGTGATTATGTCCGGAAGAACCGGGGCGGCCTATGCTGCTCAGTTAGGCACAATGCGGGTTAATAATGAAATCGATGCATTAAAAACCATGAATCTGGAACCCATGACATTTCTAGTGCTGCCAAGAATGCTTGCATTAATTCTGATTATGCCCTTGCTATGTCTTTATGCTGATTTAATGGGCATTATTGGCGGCGGATTGGTTACAATAAATTTCTTTGAAGTATCATTTACAGAATATATTGACAGAACTGCTCATGCAGTTCATCTGAGTGACTTTATGGTCGGTTTTGTTAAATGTTCAGTTTTTGGTATTCTGATCGCATTATCCGGATGCATGCGCGGTATGCAATCCGGTCAAAGCGCCTCAGCTGTTGGTGATGCCGCTACTTCCGCCGTTGTCACAAGTATTGTTTTTATTGTGGTTGCCGATTCCATTATGACCCTTATTTGTAACCGATTTGGTATCTAATGATGAGTACTGCTTATCTTTCAGTTAACGATCTGACTATGGGTTATGGTAGCTTTGTCATTCAAAAAAATCTGAATTTCACCATAAACCGCGGTGATATTTTTATTATCATGGGCGGCAGTGGTTGCGGTAAAAGTACTTTGCTAAGAAATATGATAGGTTTACTGCAACCTATTTCCGGAGATATTTTTTATCAGGGTCTAAGCCTTTGGCAATCTGATAATATTACTCAGCGTAGTATACTGCAACGTACAGGCGTGCTTTTTCAAAGCGGGGCCTTATTAAGTTCTATGACATTAGCAGAAAATGTTGCCTTACCCATTACCGAAACTATCAATTTACCGGCCAAAAAATTGAAAGAAATTGTTGCCTATAAATTGGCTTTAGTTGGTCTCGCCGGTTTTGAAGATTATTATCCTTCAGAAATTAGTGGCGGCATGCAAAAACGCGCCGGGCTTGCCCGGGCAATGGCGTTAGACCCTGAAATTGTATTTTTTGATGAACCTTCAGCAGGTTTGGATCCCATTAGCGCCAAGTTGCTAGATGATTTAATTCTAAGTTTGCGTGATAGTCTTTCAACAACTGTAGTCATGGTCACCCATGAGTTATCCAGCATCTTCGCAATTGGTAATAACTCGGTTTTTTTAGATAACGAGTCCAGAACCATGATAGCCAGCGGCCCTCCAAAACAATTACTCGCGGAGTCTAAAGATCCTAAGGTAATTCGTTTTCTGACCCGGGGCGCAACAGAAAAAGCAAACAATGAGAGCGTCTATGGAGGGCTTCATGAGCAAACAAGCTAATCCGCTTGCAATAGGCGTATTTGTGATAGGCGCCTTGGCATTGTTAACTGTGGCGATATTTATTTTTGGCGGCAATGATTTTTTTAAGCATAAAAAACGCTTTGTAATTTTTTTTGATTCGGCGTTAAATGGTTTAAATATCGGGGCTCCGGTAAAGCTGCAAGGCGTGCAAATTGGTAGTGTGAAAGAAATATCTCTGGAAATGGATGGACTTAGCGGTAGAATTTTTAAGCCGGTTGTCATTGAAATAGAACCGGATTTGCTTCGTGATTTTTCACAAAGCAGCTCATTAAGAAATAACACCCAGGTCAAACAGGATACCCAAAAACTGATTGAGCTTGGCCTGAAAGCCAGACTGGAAACTCAAAGCTTATTGACTGGTTTATTGTATGTCGATCTAAATTTTTATCCGGAGAAACCGGCAAACTTGGTTAATCTTGATTACAAGGAATTACCGGAGTTGCCAAGTGTTCCCACTACCGTAGATGAGATCAAGAACATTGCTGATGAACTGATTAACAAAATTAGAAAATTACCCTTGGAACAAATGATTATTGATTTGTCTGATACCTTGAATGAAACCAGAAATTTAATTAAATCCGATGACACCAAAAAGTCAATTGCCGCTCTGGCGAAATCCTTACAGGAAACCCAGAAATTAATGATTACCCTAAATATGCAGATTGGGCCGTTAGTCAACAATATGAATGACACACTCGCTGAGACCAGAACAACATTGCGGGATATGAATAAACAAATTTTACCGGTGCTAAAAGCTGCTGAACAAAGTCTGACAACCGCGACGCATGTATTACAAACCTCTGAACATACGCTTCATGCTGTTGAAAACATGACTGATCCGGATTCACCGGTTGGACAGGCGTTTATTGAAATGCAAATCACCGCCAGATCTTTAAAAGACTTATCGGATTCTTTGGAACGTAAACCTAATGAGCTCATATTTGGAAAATAATCTATCTAATTCCGGCTTTTCAGCCAATATGCTTAGGGTTTTTACTATCCTGACCCTGCTGTTATCAGCTTGCAGCAATAGTACTCCTGCACAGCTTTTTATGCTGGATGCAAATATTGCGGCAGCACCGGATTTATCAACACACTTGTTTAACCGTTCATTACAAGTGGGTCTGGGGCCAATACATTTGCCGGAATATCTCAACAGGCCTCAAATAGTCATTGAAACCGCCAAAAACCAATATAAGCTGGATGAAGATCATCGCTGGGCAGAGCGGCTGGATCAGAATATCAGCAGGTCACTTGCAACATTTCTTGCCAACCGGCTTGGAATTGAACAAATTTTGATTTATCCCTGGTCTGCTAAACTGAATATAGATTATCAAGTCGGTATTGATATTCTTGAACTCCATCAATCCAGTGATGGATATAGTCATTTAAGAGCCCAATGGCGAGTTTTTCATACCGACCAAATGATTTTATACAAAAGCTTTGATTGCGAAGCTTCCTCAAGCAATGACGCAACAAGTCTAGTTAAGGCCCAGAGCGAATGTCTAGGCAAATTGGGTGTGGATATCGTTGCCGGATTGCAACAGCTTACTCAATAGACTTTGTTGTAAAGTTACTAAATTAAAAAGTTATTTACCGATTACAACAATACGTTAGTACCGTTCGTCAATAGCTAAACAAGTTCTGCAGATGAGTTTGGATGTGCAAAAACATCCGGTACAAACTACACTTATGCCCTAAAAATGTTTAATTAGCTTTTCTTGAAAAATTTTTTATTATCATCCCTTAAATCATTTATTTAGAGTCAATATGAACAAAAAAATTACCAAAGCTGTTTTCCCGGTTGCCGGACTTGGAACCCGGTCATTACCTGCTACCAAGGCGGTTGCAAAGGAAATGTTGCCAATCGTTGATAAGCCGCTGATTCAATATGCTGTTGAAGAAGCGATTGCAGCCGGTATCGAAACCATGATTTTCGTGACAGGTAGGAACAAAAACTCAATAGCAGATCATTTTGACAAATCTTATGAATTAGAAAAAGAACTTGAGAAAAGCGGAAAAAATGACTTGCTAAAAATTTTACGGGAAATTCTGCCTGCTCATGTGACTTGCGCATCAGTTAGACAATCTGAAGCGTTGGGTTTAGGGCATGCGGTAAATTGCGCCAAAGCACTAGTCGGCGATGAACCTTTTGCTGTGCTTTTGCCCGATGATCTAATTGAAGATGGCAACCGTGGCTGCCTAAAACAAATGGTTGATCTTTTTAATCAACAACAAAGCAGCATTTTGGGTGTAGAACGGGTTGATCCTAAAGAAACACACAAGTACGGCATTGTTGAACATACCGAAACCGCACCAAGAGTAGGGCGGTTGAAATCTATTGTTGAAAAACCCAAACCTGAAGTTGCGCCTTCCAATATTGCCGTAGTCGGACGGTATATTTTAACTCCGGGTATTTTTAATAAAATTGAAACGACCGGTCGTGGCGCCGGCGGTGAATTTCAATTGACTGACGCTATTGCCGCCTTAATGCAGGATGAAACCGTGCTTTCTTATGAATTTGAGGGCAACCGTTATGATTGCGGCAATAAGTTCGGATTTTTATTAGCTAATGTAGAATATGGTCTTTTACATTCTGAAATTAAGGCGGAATTTTCTGCTTATCTGAAACAACGTATTAACAAAATCTAAATCTGATTATCATTCTTTCAGATTCCGTCAAAAGCCTTTGGATACGGAAATTGCTTTAGATAGCATGAATGACCAATGGATATGCCTAAATTTTTTAGGCGTTTAAATACATCCATTGGTTTTGTTATTGTTTCTATAGCAGTTTCTGCGTCATCGCTGTTCTAAAGCATCAACGGATTTTAGTATTATCGTTTAATATCATAATCTTATCTATAAACAGCTTTGAAGTCCACGGATATAAAAGGCAAATACTGTGACAATCGGTTAGAATCGATAAAAAAATTTGAGGTACTAGATAGGTGTTTGAAGTTATCAAAAATGGCGGATGGATGATGGTTCCCATCATCATCTGCTCAATTGCGGCAATGGCAATTATTTGTGAACGTTTATGGTCGTTACAGCGCAAACGTATTATCCCTGCAGACTTGGTGCCGTATATCTGGCAACTGCATAGAGATAACAAACTGGATGACAGCACTTTGCGTCTTATCAAACACAGCTCTCCATTGGGTAGGATTCTTGCTGCCGGTTTACTTAATCGCAAACATGGCCGAGAAATGATGAAAACTTCGATAGAAGAGGTGGGGCGGCAGGTTGCGCATGAAATGGAGCGATATTTGAATGCTTTAGGCAGTATTGCCTCCATTACGCCTTTAATGGGATTGTTGGGTACGGTTGATGGCATTATTCGTGTGTTTTCCGATATTGCCGTTGGCGGCATGGGGGACCCGACTGTTTTAAGCAGCGGCATTTCCGAGGCTTTGATTTGCACAGCTACCGGTTTGACTGTCGCTATTCCCAGTCTGTTTTTTCATCGTTATTTTGAACGGCTTATTGATGATCATGTGGTCAGAATGGAAGAAGAATCGCTTAGAATGATCGATATCATGCAAGGCGACAGAGAGGAATTTTGATGGATTTTCGTCGCAAAAAAAGACAACCTGTAGACATCGGTTTGATTCCGATGATTGATGTGCTGCTGGTTTTACTGTTTTTTTTTATGGTGGCGACTACTTTTCGACATCACTCGGATTTAAAAATCAATCTGCCAGAAGCAGACGGCAGTCATGCTGATGTGCAATCAAAAGCCATTAATCTTTATATTGATGCTAAAGGCGTTTATTCTCTGGTGGATGCTGACGACAAGCCCCAAACTTTATCCAATCAGGATTTGGAAAGTTTGAAAATTGCCTTGTCCCAACTTTCGCCACAAACCAGACAATTGCCCTTTATTATCAGCGCCGATAGCAACACTCCGCATCATGCCGTGATTAGCGCGTTGGATATTGCCAATCAAGTGGGATTTCATCAAATCACCTTCGCGATTAATCCGCTAGAAAAATAATGAAAAAAACCTGGATAAAATGGCTGGAAGACATTTGGTATAAGGAAATGTATTTATCCAGCATGTTCATGCCCCTCTCCATGCTATATGTGGATATTATTCGCGTTCGCCGTTTTTTGTATCAAATCGGTGTATTTAAAACGACTAAGATACCAGCTCCGGTCATTGTGATCGGCAATATTATTTT
>CAVUMJ010000278.1:0-3711 GCA_963741375.1 uncultured Pseudomonadota bacterium | reverse complement strand
GTATTAAACCGAGAGAATGAAAACCTTATAGTGCCATGAGCTGCCGTATAAGGAATTTGCATGGCTCGCATGACGTGAGATGGTTCAAGAGAGCCGGAAGTACAGGCTGAACCGCTGGAGGCCGCAATTCCTGCTTTGTTCAGCAGCATCAAAATGGCTTCCCCCTCGATATATTCGAAGGCGATATCTGTAGTATTAGGCAGGCGATTGTTCAGATCACCGGTAATAAAACAGTGAGGAATCGATTCTATGATGCCCTGTTCCAAGCGGTCGCGCATGGCTTTAACTTTGGTGTTTTCGTATTCCATATGTTCAATCGCTAATTCACAGGCCTTACCAAGGCCGACGATGGAAGCGGTATTCTCGGTGCCAGCCCTGCGTCCTCTTTCCTGATGTCCTCCGCGAAGCAGAGGACGGAATCGGGTGCCGCGGCGCAGATATAAAACGCCAATACCTTTGGGTGCATGAAGTTTATGACCGGATATGGACAACATGTCGATTTTAGTGTCTTGCAGCATCATCGGAATTTTACCAACAGCCTGCACAGCATCGGTATGGAACATCACTCCGGCATTGCTGGCTAATTCCGCCATTTCCACCACCGGGAAAATCGTGCCGGTTTCGTTGTTTGCCCACATCACTGAGACAATGGCAACCTGATCGGACAACATGTTTTTATAAGCTTCCAGATTTAGTCTGCCGCACTTGTCAACCGGCAAACGATGTATGGTGTAACCTTCTTTTTCCAAGTTATCAACCAGATTCAATATTGCCGGATGTTCAACTGTGGTAGTAATGATTTCCTTGCGATTAGGCTGAGCTTTTATTGCCGACAATATAGCCGTAGAGTCGGACTCAGTGCCACAGGAAGTAAAAATAATTTCAGAATCATGTTCTGCGCCTATTAATTCCTGAACCTGACTACGGGCTTTCTTGATGGCTTTCGCCACGCCATCAGCAAAACGGTGTATTGAGGAGGGATTGCCAAAAAATTCGGTAAAATAAGGCAGCATGGCGTCAACCACAGCCAGATCCACCTTGGTGGTAGCGTTATTGTCCAAATAAATATCAGGCATGAGTGCCCTCCTGAATAGTAACCAATTTAGGCATTTGAGAAGCCGGAATGACACGGATAAATTCACCCAGTACTTCCATTAAGCGTTGCTGAATACCGGATATGGTCATTGCAGCCATTTGGCAGCCGTTGCAGGCGCCGGTCATATTGACATAGGCAATATTGTCTATCACTTCAACCAATTCGACATCGCCGCCATCCGCCATAAGTTGTGGACGCAAGGAATTTAACACTTCCTCGATTTTTTTGATTCGTTGCAAATTAGTCAAAGGTTTTTTCTCAGCCTTTTCTACAACCGGTTTTTCTAAAGGCGCTGCTTCAGGATTAAAGGACTCTCCACGTTCTTTGAGCACTTTTTCCAGAATTGCTTCAATGTCTTCGTGACAGGAGGCGCATCCTCCACCGGCTTTGGTGTAATTTGTCACATCTTCAACGGTGCGCAATTTGTTTGCCCAAACCATTTCTTCAATCATGACGGCGTCAATCGCAAAGCATTTACAGATTAAGGCGCCTTCTTCGTGGTCATCTTTCCATTCTTCACCACGATAGTTAGCAACAGCGGCTTGAAGAGCTTCACGTCCCATGACCGAGCAATGCATTTTTTCCGGTGGCAACCCATCCAGTTCAGCTGCAATGTCCTGATTAGTGACTTTTAGCGCTTCATCCAGTGTCAGACCTTTAATGATTTCAGTCAAAACTGAAGAAGAGGCTATGGCGGAGCCGCAGCCAAATGTTTGAAAGCCTGCATCCTCAATGACTTCTGTCGCATCATTGACTTTTAGAGTTAAGCGTAAGGCATCCCCGCAACTTATTGAGCCAACTTCACCAATAGCGTTGGCATTGACTACGGCGCCGGCGTTTTTTGGGTTGAAAAAATGTTCTTTGACTTTATCTGAATAATCCCACATGATTTTTTTACCCTCGGTAATATTAAGAACAGCTTTTGGTGGGAGCACCATTATCACTGGTAGAAAAAGATGAACCGCAGGCACAACTTTTAACAGCATTTGGATTGCTGAATTTAAAACCTGATCCTTCCAGGCTGTCTAGAAAATCGATAGTCATGCCATCCAATTTTGGTAAACTGAGTGGATCAACAAAAACTTTGACTTCTCCGCAATCTATCAGAGTGTCATCAGGTTTTTTTTCTGCTTCTAAACGCAAGCCATAAGAAAGACCGGAGCAGCCGCCATCGGTCACTTCAATGCGCAGTCCCCCGGTTGGCTTTTCCGAGTTGCTGATAAAACGACCAACGGCTTGAACGGCTGTTTCTGTTAATGTAATCATTGTATAAGTCTCCTGAACGGGTTTGGCATTGATCTTGTAATCAAATCTAGCAACCAGTGTGCCATACGCTAAGAAATTTTATAAATGACTGATTGTGTTGGTTCTCAGGCTAATTATCCCGAAAATGACGCCCCTTATTTCGCAACAATAACGGTGTCTTTGTCGGTTTTGCTACAATTATGCTCACAGGAAAAAAATGAATGTAGAAGATTTGGATTTAGGCGATATGGTCTTTGCTGCACATGTCATAGTTGATGATGGCAGTATGCCGGATGGTGAGGAAGGTGTCATTCTTGCAGAAGAAGGTGCGCGCGGAGTGATAGTCATGAAAGGTTTTGTAGAGGAAGAACCTGAAAAAAGTGTGTTTTTGGTGAGATTTGAAGATAAGGACTTTAATTTAGGGCGGCCAATCGGTTGCTGGGCTACTGATTTAAAGATATTGGATTTAGTATCGTAATTCTTGTCACTTAAAACTCAGGCACATTATGTCGCAAAGCTTAGACGGTATTTTGGAATATCACCAACGTACAAAACATCAGCTAAATGGCTATGCTAAAGGTCCGGCTTCGCTGGATTGGGATGACCAGCCAAATCCATTCCGGAGGTTTACCGGTTGTGAAAGCGTGGTTTTACCCCCTCCCGGCACCGATCTCCCGCTTAAATTTGCAGATCTGGATAATCCTGCCGATATTACCGTTCATGCATTGACGATCGGTAATCTTGGTTTGCTTTTGGAGCTGGCTTTTGGTTTGTCGGCCTGGAAGCAATACGGTCCTGATCGTTGGGCGCTAAGATGCAATCCTTCCAGTGGTAATCTACATCCCACTGAAATATATATAATTTGTACTGACACAGCATTACTGCTTCCCGGTGTTTATCACTATGTCAGTTACAATCATCACTTGGAACGCCGTAACTGCTATGCGGAACCAGTTTTAACTGCGGGTCTCTACCTTGGTTTGTCATCCATACATTGGCGTGAAGCCTGGAAATACGGCGAAAGAGCTTTCCGTTATTGTCAGCATGATACGGGTCATGCCTTGGCCGCATTAAGCTATGCCGCCGCCTGTTTGGGCTGGACTGTAGAATTATGCAGTGAAACGTCTGATAGTGAAATTGCCAGCTGGCTGGGATTGGATCGTCCGGATGATTTTGTGGATGAAGAGCGAGAATTCCCGGATTTACTTTGCCGTTTACATTATGATGGTACTGTACAAAATAATTTGAATAGCAGTTTTTTGTCACAAATCACACAATCAGCTATCTGGTATGGAAAAGCCGAGCGCTTAAGCGGACGGCACTTCTATCATTGGCCTGTCATAGATGAAGTAGCTGCACATGCACAAAAA
>CAVUMJ010000277.1:0-5559 GCA_963741375.1 uncultured Pseudomonadota bacterium | reverse complement strand
ACCGGAAAGCCCTAACATAGTCGGAATACTAGGCCCGTAGATATCGGCATCCAGTATGCCTACTTTTGCTCCTTCCGCGACTAACGCCAATGCAAGATTGACAGATGTAGTGGATTTGCCGACCCCCCCTTTGCCGGACGCCACAGCTATAATATTTTTCACATTAGGCAAAGGTTTTAAGGCCTTTTGAACAGAATGAGCAACGATTTTTACCGTTACTTCTACGTTGACTTGCCCTACTCCCGGCAAAGACTTTAGCAATTCTTCAAGTTTCTGTTTCAATTCCGCCATATAACTTTTAGCAGGGTATCCCAGTTCTACGCTAACACTTACATCACCTTGATTAACACCGATATTTTTAATCGATTTAGCAGAAACCAAATCTGTTTCCAGATGAGGATCAATAAAAGTTTTAAGCAAATTTTCGACAGTGTTTTTATCAAGACTTACCATGCAGAACTCCAATACCGACCGGAAAGAAACCAAGTAAAATAGTGTGGATATCATACCCCTTATTAGGATTCGATTAAAACCCCATCTATAATCGAAAAATTGGTTATCCTTACATTATCAACAATTTGATTGTGCAAAAAATCATGAATTTTCCGCCTGATTCAATAACACCCTCTGAACAAAACACAAATCGCAACCTAAATTACTAAACGCTTTTGTACATGACTAAATTTAGTTAACACTAGTATTTAAACATTTTTCATAATAAGAAGATTTTAACCTGAATGAAAAAATACTTCCCATTTCCATTACAAACAGTTTGGCCAACTGCTCTCTCGGCTTTCATATTCAGTTTGTTATTGTCAGGCTGTCAAATTTTACAGCTTTCCGACAATAACGAATCTCAGCTGGTTGTCCGGACGTTCCAAACCAACACTATAGAAAGTCACGAATTTCCTCTTAACCCGGAACAAAACATAGTTGGCGTAATGGCCAACATCTATAGCCGGGAAAACGACACGCTATCCGACATAGCCCGCCATTTTGGCCTTGGCTACAACGATATTACTTTTGCCAACCCCGGACTAGACCCCTGGATATTATCCGGTAATCAAAAAGTTCTTCTGCCCTTGCGCTTTATCCTTCCTGATGCAGCACATCAAGGCATAGTGCTTAACCTAGCTAATATGAGATTATTTTATTATCCAAACACCCTGCCTGGAACTGTGATTACCTATCCGGTCGGCATTGGGAGAAATGGCTGGAATACTCCACTAGGCCGCACTGAAATTGCCGCAAAAAAAGTCAATCCCAGCTGGATCGTTCCCGATTCCATACAACGCGAACATCAAATCCTGGGCGATCCATTACCCAAGGTCATTCAGGCCGGCCCCGAAAACCCTCTAGGCAATTACGCCATGCCACTTGCCAGAAGCGGCTATTTGATTCATGGCACCAATAAACCTTATGGCATTGGCATGCAGGTTAGCCATGGTTGCGTGCAAATGTACCCTGAAGATATAGAGGTTATTTTTAAAAAAGTCGATGTCGGCACTCCCGTGCAAATTGTCCATCAACCATATCTTTCCACATGGAATCAAGACATGCTTTACCTAGAAGCCCATCCATTATTAGACCATTTGCAAAACCAAAAGAAATCACTACAAAAAGAATTGCGAAACAACCTGAAAAAGCTTGCTGCTGAAAAACAGGCCACTGTGGACTGGGAGAAAGTCGAACGAATTCTGCAACGCAGTGACGGCATTCCAACTCCAATTCTGATGAATAGCGACGACCTGCCGGAACTCATCGCCAACTCCATATCCGTTCAACATCCTGATTACTTATACGGACAACCCATAGCCTCCGAGTTGACCGACCATGACTGGGCAATCCTGGCGGCAAGCTACCCAAATGAAACCGACGCCCAAAAACTTGCCGCCATGCTTAACCACCAAGGCCCCCCTATTCCAGCCAGAATGGTCGCAACACCAGGAAGTTTCCAAGTTGTTGCCGGCCCTTTTAAAAATAAAAAAGAAACCACCTCAGTCGCCAAACGTATTAAGCAAAACTTTGAATTAGACGTTAAAACGCTAAAACCTAAAGAATCCCGGAAAAATTAAGACTGACATTTTATAAATAAAAACTAAAGCGGTTACGGGCCAGACTGACTTTATTTTACTTGGACGATAGGCGACCCATGTCTTTAGCGCCATTCTATGACATAATTCTTATATTGTTAGCTTTCAATTCAGTTTCATGTCAGATAGAAAAATTCTTGTTACCAGCGCATTACCTTATGCCAATGGCCCAATTCATTTGGGACATCTTGTTGAATATATCCAGACCGATATCTGGGTTAGATTTCAAAAAATGCGTGGACATCAATGTTTTTATGTTTGTGCGGATGATACCCATGGCACGCCCATTATGCTGCGCGCAGATAAAGAAGGTATCACGCCGGAACAATTGATTGCACAAGTAGATGAGCAACATCGTGCTGACTTTAAGGCATTCGGCGTTGCTTTTGATCAATATCACAGCACCCATTCCGAGGAAAATAAAAACTTTTCCAGCCTGATTTATTTACGCTTACGGGATGGCGGCCATATCAATAAAAGAAGCATTACTCAGGCTTACGATCCGGTTAAAGAAATGTTTCTGCCTGATCGATTTATTAAAGGCGATTGCCCAAAGTGCGGAGCAGAGGATCAATACGGCGACAATTGCGAAGCTTGCGGCGCAACTTATTCGCCCATGGATTTAAAAAACGCAGTCTCGGCAATTTCCGGCGAAAAACCGATCGAAAAAGATTCTGTTCATTACTTTTTTAATCTGGCAAATTTCAGTGAAATGCTCAAGGACTGGACCAGAGCCGGCCATTTGCAACCGGAAGTTTCAAACAAAATGTCCGAATGGCTGAACAACGGTTTGCAGGAGTGGGACATTTCCCGCGACGCCCCTTACTTTGGATTTGAAATTCCCGATGCGCCGGGCAAATATTTCTATGTCTGGCTGGACGCCCCGATAGGCTATATGGCCAGCTTTAAAGCCTTGTGCGAAAAAAACAACCTGGATTTTGATCTTTTCTGGAATAAAAACTCCGAGACAGAACTTTATCATTTCATTGGTAAAGACATTATCTATTTCCATGCCTTATTTTGGCCTGCCATGCTTTTTGGCGCCAACTTTCGAACCCCCACCGCCATTTTCGCTCACGGTTTTTTAACGGTTAACGGCGAGAAAATGTCCAAATCCCGCGGGACTTTTATCAAGGCCAGCACTTATTTAAACCATTTAAATCCGGAATATCTTCGCTACTATTTTGCTGCCAAACTCAGCGCCGGTGTAGACGATATCGATTTGAGTTTTGAAGATTTTACCCAACGGGTTAATGCCGACTTGGTTGGCAAGGTAGTAAATATCGCCAGCCGTTGCAGCGGCTTCATTCATAAACGTTCTAACGGCTTGCTTTCGGCAAGCTGTGCGGAACTTGAATTATTTCAGCAATTTGTTGATGCCGGCGCCGAAATTGCCGAGCTCTATGAGTCGCGCGAATACGGTAAGGCGATGCGGGAAATCATGGCGCTTGCCGACAAGGCAAATCAGTACATAGATGATAAAAAACCTTGGTTAATAGCCAAGGAAGAAGGAAAAGATCAAGAGTTGAATGCAGTCTGCAGCATGGGTTTAAACCTGTTTAAACTTTTAACTACTTACTTGAAACCGGTCATTCCGGTACTGACGGCTAATGCAGAAACATTCTTGAATATCCCGCCTCAAAACTGGCCAAGCAATACCAGCCCTTTACTAAATCATAAAATTAGCGAATTTATTCCGTTGATGACGCGTATAGAGCCTGACAAAATTGCCGCAATTGTAGCGGATTCAATCGAAAATCTTGAGAAAACCCCACAAACTAAAGTCAAAGAATCCAACGATCAAATAGCCGCTTCAATTACTGTTGAACCGATTGCCGAAACCATAGAAATAGAAGATTTCGGCAAAATTGATTTACGCATTGCCCGCATCATTAAAGCTCAACCGGTTGAAGGCGCGGAAAAACTATTGCAACTTACCGTTGATATTGGTTCTGAAACCCGCAACATCTTCGCCGGAATTAAATCTGCATATACCCCGGAACAGCTGGAAGGTAAGCTGACAGTGGTGGTAGCCAATCTTAAACCCCGGAAAATGCGCTTTGGCACATCAGAAGGCATGATGCTGGCTGCCGGCCCCGGGAATAAGGATTTGTGGATTTTATCGCCTGAACATGGCGCACAACCCGGCATGCGGGTAAAGTGACTGAAATGTTAATTTATTTAAGCCTCTAAAACGATTTTTCTGTTTTTATAGTAATGAATGACTTCAAAAAAATTCTAATCATTTGTCCTGGCGGAGCAATGACTGCCGGTCCTGAAGCACTTCATCAACTTGCGGCGGAACTTAATCAGCTTAAACAAACCGCCGTAATGGTCTATCATCCTTTTCACAAGACTTTTTCAACGCCAATTCCTTACCAAAAATATCAAACTCCAGTCGAAACTTTTTCCGACGAGGATGATAACTTAATTGTTTATCCGGAAATATTCACCAACCTGGCGCTAAAAACCAAACATGCCAAAGCCGCGATTTGGTGGATGTCTGTCAACAACTTTACTTGTATCCGTTATAAGAACCCCTTACGAGACAAAATACGCTATTGGAAAAATGTTCTAAAAGGCAAAATACCTTGGCAGGGAATAAAAGCTTTAACCGGGCTTAGGCACTTTGCGCAAAGTTATTACGCCAGCGAATTTTTGGCTAGTCACGGCATCCAGTCTCTGCCGCTTAGTGATCCCATTCCTGTTTTTACCGATCCAAACTATCTGGCCTCATTAATTCCCAGGCTTGAAACGGCAAATAGACAAAACATTATTTGCTACAATCCCAGTAAAGGCACAAAAATCACAGAAAGCATTATGGCTACTTTCCCGCATTGGACTTTCAAAGCATTAAAAGGACTAGACCGGGAACAACTTGCCGCAGAATTTCTTTCTGCAAAAATTTATCTGGACTTTGGTCATCACCCCGGTAAGGATCGCCTTCCTAGAGAAGCTGCGATCCATGGTTGTTGTATTATTACCGGACTATTTGGATCTGCTGAAAATCCGGTTGACATTCCTATACCAAATCGCTTTAAACTGAATGTAAATGACATTGGCTTTATGAACAGTCTGGAAAAGGTCGTAAATGAAATTTTTAGCTCATTCGAAACCTGTTCACAAGAACTGGAAGCTTATCGCCAAACAATTAGTCATGAACCGGAAAACTTTAACCAGCAAGTTATGGCAGCTTTTTCTAACTCATGATTACCGTCGTTTCATCTTAATCTTCTAAAATTAAGCGCATAATCAGAGAACTGCTTTTGAACCCGCCTTCCTTTTATATCATAGGCTCCCCCAAAAACATTTGGCTGGACAATTATCTGGCAATTGTTTTATTTTGCAGCATTTTGGGCTTCTTATCGGTACGGGGCATGACTAATGCCTGCTTGATCTTGCTTTTGATACCGGCTCTTGCCGAACTCAAACCAGCTATTGCGGAAGCTAAATCAAGACAGATATG
>CAVUMJ010000276.1:0-4834 GCA_963741375.1 uncultured Pseudomonadota bacterium | reverse complement strand
CTGGCTATACCGGGAACCGACCTTCCGTTGCTGCGCTTAGGCCAATCCGCAGCCTTGTCAACCGCCACTAAATCCCTGTCACCCGGCATGAGCGAAGAACCTCCTGCCAATGGAAGCGTTTCCTTCATCGGCTTACAGGTTGATCTGAAAAACGCTGCGCTTCCGGTGCGTATTGCCCTGCCGGCAGGTTCCGGCCTCAGGCCGGGACAATTCGTCAAAGCACGAATTGCCGTAGCCCAACATACCGACCGGCTTGCCGTCCCGGTGAAAAGCGTAGTTACCGTCGGCGGCCAACCGGCCATTTATTTGGTGGAGCAGAATTTTGCCCGGCGCGTGCAGGTACAAACCGGTCTGGAGGATGCAGGCTGGATGGAAGTGGCGGCTGAAGGTCTGCAGGCAGGTATGGCCATCGTCACCACCGGCGCATACGGCTTACCAGCGGAGAGCCATATCCACCGCCTCAATCCTTAAAGGCCCGAAACATAAATCATGGATAAATCCAATTCACGCCTAGGCAGTTTCGCCGTGCGCCATTCCCAGGCAATTGCTTTCATCTGCGCCTCTTTGTGCCTGGCTGGTATTTATGCGGCCTGGAGCATGTCCTCGTCGGTGTTTCCGAATACGGATTTCCCCCGGGTAGTGGTTCTGATTGACAATGGCGTAATGCCCGCCGACGAAATGATGGCGGCGATTACCCGGCCAATCGAAGAATCCATGAAAGATATTCCCGGCGCACAGACCATCCGTTCCGCCACCGGACGCGGCAGCGCCGAAGTCAACGTGTTTTTCGACTGGCGCACGGACATGATTCAGGCCGAACAATACGTACTTGGCCGTTTGGCTCAGATCAAGAACCTGCTGCCGCCGACCGCCAACGCCACAGTGCATCGGCTGACTTTTGCTTCGTTTCCCATCCTCGGCGTCAGCCTCACTTCCGAAACAGCGGATATAACCCAATTATGGGAAACCGCCCGCTATGACCTCAAACCGCGTTTCCTGCGAATTCCAGGCATCGCCAGAGTCAATCTGGTCGGCGGACGCGCTCCGGAATACCATGTGATTGTTGATCCGCTAAAGCTGTATGCATCAGGCCTCACCCTTGCCCAGGTGACCGATGCCCTAAACCGCAACAATTTGATCATCCCTACCGGCATGCACGAAGAAAACCATCAGCTGTTTCTGGCAGTGGTGGATAACCGCGCTAATGACGCAACTGATCTCGAAAACCTGATGGTAACCGGGCCAGGCCGTCTGATTCCATTAAAAGATTTCGCCAGAGTGGTCCGAGCGCCTGAGCCGGTGTTCAATCGTGTCACCGCCGAAGGCGTGGATGCCGTGTTGTTAAATATCTACAGCCAACCGGACGGCGACACGCTGGACATTGCCCGGCAATTACAGGATGAATTGCAAAAACTGTCCGGAGAATTGCCGAAAAACATGAAACTGGCCCTATTCTACGATCAGTCTTTGCTTGTGCGCGGCTCGGTACAAAGCGTTTGGGAGAGCATCGGTTTCGGTCTGTTATTGTCGATGGCCATCATCTTCGGCTTCCTCAAGTCCTGGCGCACCACGCTGACCGCTGCTACCGTGATTCCCGTCACTGTGCTGACCACCTTGGCCGCAATGCAATTGGCCGGATTGAGTTTCAACCTGATGACGCTTGGCGGTATTACTGCCGCCATTGGCCTGATCATAGACGACGCCATCGTAGTGGTGGAATCCATCCACGCCAAACTGGCGGCTGGAGCTAACCGGATGCAAGCCGTGCCGGAGGCTGTCGCTGAAATCTTCCGTCCGTTGTTGGGATCAACACTGACCCCGGTGGTCGTCTTCGCGCCGTTGACGCTGCTTGACGGCATACCCGGCGTATTTTTTCGCGCACTGGCTTTGACCATGACCGTATCGTTGCTTACCTCGTTGCTGCTGGCATTGACATTGACACCTTCCTTGGCCGCTTGGTTAATGCGCGATCAGGCCGCCGCCCGGCAAACCGGCAACGGCGGCGCGATACTCAATAGCCTCATTCGGCTATACGAACTGACCTTACGTCAGGCCATGCGCTACCCGGCCGTGCTGGCAAGCGGATGTTTATTGATTCTGGCAATCGGTATCGGTCTCTATCAACAGCTGGAAAGCGATTTCCTACCGCCCATGGATGAAGGCGGTTTTGTACTGGATTACCGCTCGCTACCTGGCGCCAGCCTGAATGAAACCAATCGCCAATTACTACAGGCGGAAACCATATTGCGCAACACGCCGGAAGTGGAAAGCTATTCCCGGCGTACCGGCGCACAGCTGGGACTAACCATCACCGAACCACATATCGGCGACCTGCTGGTTAAACTGAAGACTGACCGGGAACGCAGCACCGAAGCGGTCATCACTGAGTTAAGAAGCCGATTGAATAGCGCAGTTCCAGGCCTGGAATGGGAATTCGCCGGAATTCTGGCCGATTTGATCGGCGATCTGGCCTGGTCGCCCAAACCGGTTGAAATTAAATTATTCTCCACCGACACCGAATTTCTAAAACGTAAAGCCCCGGATATCGAAGCCAGGATAAAACGGGTAGATGGCGTGGTAGATACTTTCGACGGCCTGTCTATGACCGGCCCATCGCTAAAGTTTCGGATAAGGCAGGTGGAAGCCGGCCGTTTCGGATTCAGCGCCGCAGACATCGGCGCGGCTTTGAGCACTGCGATGCTGGGCCGGAAAGCATCGTATGTACTTGAGGCCGACCGGGTAGTTAACGTGCGGGTGCAATTGGAACCTGAGTCTATCGGCGATATTAACCAACTGAAAGACCTATTATTGCGCGCACCGGACGGCACGGCGGTTAAATTGTCCCAGATTGCAGAACTGATAGAAGACGGTAGCCAGATGGAATTGCACCGGGAAGACCTGCGGCAGAACGTAGCCATTACCGCCCGGCTGGAAGGCCGCGACCTTGGCGGCGCAATTGTCGACATCCAGGCAATTTTGCAACAGGACAAAACCTTGCCGGCGGGTATTTTGGAGTTTGGCGGACTATATCGGCAGCAACAAGCCTCGTTCCATAACCTGCTTAGAGTCCTATGCATGGCGGTTTTCCTGGTATTTACCGTGTTGCTGATCGAATTCCGTTCTTTTTACGCCCCTATCGCAATTGTTTCCGGAGCTTTGCTTGCTATGTCCGGCACGGTTCTGGCCTTATCGCTGACCAGCACATCTTTGAATATCGTCTCCTTTTTGGGAGCTATTATCGGTATTGGCATTGTGGCCAAAAACGGCATTCTGATGCTGGATTTTGTCGATCAGCTAACCGGCCAAGGCCAGGATTTGGCGGAAGCCCTGGTCAATTCCGGCCGCCGCCGGTTGCGGCCGGTGTTGATGACTTCTCTAGCCGCGGCATTGGGGCTGTTTCCACTGGCGTTCGGCTTCGGTTCCGGCTCCGAAATGCTGAAACCCCTGGCCATCGGCGTCATCGGCTCGTTAACCATGTCGGTTTTGCTGTCTTTAGTCGCCACGCCGATGATCTTCTGGCATCTACAAAAAAAATACTTGAGTAAATGATTACTTTCTCAAAATAGCCAAGTCTCGCACATTGAAAAAATCTCGACCGCTTAACATCAGGCTTACAACATTTGTGGAGTGATTAACAGTATTTATCAATGAACTAGATAAAATTGAGCCATCCTTAACATAAAGAGGCAAATACCATGAACAAATCAGTAAACTATTATCGTGACATTACCATCGGGCTGTTCTTTTTTACAGGCGTATTCGGATTCATGTCTGGTGCATTTGTTTTATCAACAGCCTTATTCGGAAGCGCTTCCATCATCAGTAATATTAACTTTGAAAAAGAAAAAATTGAGAATTGATAATGCCGGTTCGGGAATGAATAGAAGCTTGATCATTAAATGATGACAAGCTTCTATAACCCACTAAACAATTCCCTATTTTTCTGCGATATGATTATCATCTTCCTCCTGGAAGTCGCGATAATTAATGGAAATTTTCAAACCGGCGAATCTTCCTGACATTTTAACCAATTCTTTTGTGGACTTATCAAAAGTCAGCCTGACTTCACTCAAGGCTCTTTCTTCAAAGCCTTCTTCAATATCAGTCGTATCTAATTTAAATTTATAAAAATAAACTTCCTGCTTTTCTTCATCGGTGATTTCAATCGGTTCACCCAATTGTTTTACAACTTGAGATTTTTTGGGCAAATCAGCCGAAATTTTCTCTGCTAGTTCGGCTTTGGCCTTTAATTGTTGCTTGGCCTCGTTTATTTCAGCTCCGCCAAGCGAGCGAAATGAAGCTTCCAAAAATTCAGGCGGAGCGATTTGCAGGAAAAGCGGCGAAAATACCCAGGAAGTGATTTTGTCCTGTTTGTTAAACACCAAGTCAAAGTAAAAATGTATTTCCGGAGTAATTAATTTATTGTCTTTATCAACTTTGCGAAACCAATATTTCCAGGATTTACCGTCAGAATTTATTTCTTCGCTGCTTGCATGCAATTTGGCTAGCGCCACAAAATCTTCACTGAGTAATTTAGGGTCTTTAAAATGCACCGTAAAATCATCCTTGATGGAAATCGCAAAATAACGATCAAATTCGTTCATTTGCAAATAGGTTTGATACGCCCTCACCCATTCCAGACAAGCCGTCAGAGTTGACAACATAGTCAAAATTAATATCAGCCTGAACAATCGATTAAATTTTCTGGTCATTGGTTCTCTTTAGTGTCTGGTTTGAGAAATTTGCTCGGCTTCATTAAGCGTGCTGGTCAGCAGATGCTCAATATCCACTTTATCAAATTGATATTTTGCACCGCAGAACTGACAATCCACTT
>CAVUMJ010000275.1:0-6052 GCA_963741375.1 uncultured Pseudomonadota bacterium | reverse complement strand
TTTCAACCTCAATATCAATTTTCAGCCTAATTGATGGGTTTGACTGCGTGTACTGCAGATCACCGCTGAGGCGCAACCAAGGCGAACATCGCCGATTGCGGATCGAGACAATGCGCCACCCACCGGCCGCTTGGCACCAGCATCGGGCCGTGAAGCACCTGACCGCCGGCATCCAGTACGCTGGTTATCGCGGCGTCAATTGCCGCAGTATTAAAGTAAAACAGCCAGTAGGGAACTAAAGTGTCTGCAGACATAGTCATGATGCCGCCTATGGCCGCGCCGCCGCTGTCGCCGGTAGTAAAAGTCTGATAAACGCCCAAAGGCCCCATGTCCATGGCTTCGACTTTCCGCCAGCCGAACAGGCCGGCATAGAATGCAAAAGCGCTTTCGCCGTCTCCGGCGCGTAATTCATGCCATCCAACGAGACCTGGGGTAAATGGCGGCGGCGGTTCAGGGGTTTGTTCGTCAGCGGATTTAAATAACATGAATACTCCGCCATGCAAATCGGCAACCACCGCAAAGCGGCCGACGCCGGGAATATCCTCAGCGGCGCGGAGTATCTTGCCGCCCGCGGTCTGTACCTGCACAGCAAACAGATCAACGTCATCAACGCCGATATAACCTGTCCAGCAAGGTTTGATATTTTGGGCGGCGGCTTCTTCCGGAATGGCCATCAGCCCGCCTACCATAGTTTCCCCGGCTGATAATAGCGTGTAAGCATGACCCGGCATGCCGGCATCTTTGCAATTCCAACCCAGCACGCTGCTATAAAATGTTTCGGCAGCTTCACAGTCGTCGGTTAATAATTCGTACCAAACAAATTTTCCGGTATTCATGAGTATGACTCCTTAAAATAAAAAAAGCAGTTGACATAATACCTAGCAGGCTGTCCGAGAACGTATACAGAGCCATAGGGCGTAGTAGCGAAGCGTAATACGCCGGATGGTCGAAGGGCCAACATGCGGCGCAATACGGCTAGCGCCTATTGCGCCCTATGCCCTACGGTTTCAATTCTCGGACCGCCTCCTAGGAGGCGGTTCGTGCAGAGCCAAGTCGAAGCATGAACGGCCTGCTAGCTTATCACCGTTCGGGTGAACCTATCGTAACCGGACTAGCCCTGATTTCTTCAGCTCCGTTCGAATAAAACGCGGCTCCAAAACAAACTCATTCCGAAGGCGAGGTAGGATGCTGAATAACCCCTGGTATCTGATCGTTACCGTGTTCGATTGACTGAGCGTCGAACCACTCATGTAAAGCCTGAACGTATTGCGGGTATTCAGACGTATAGTGAATCTGGGCGCCATTCATCAAAGATTTATATTCAAATTTAATATCGTCGGTTTGGGCGGTTTTCAATTGAGCCAGCCCCGGCATTTTAGGGCCATGCATCCGTTCGGTCACCGAAAAATCTCCTTTTCTAAACTGATTGGCAATTTTAAACAAATGCGATTGAATCAGCTTGATTTGCATGGTGTCGTTGTTAGACTTGGCAACCACAAGCTGAAGGCCGCCGTGAACGGTTTTAGTAAAAGTTTGCAGGGTTTGCTGTTTAGAATACGGCAAATCCAGCAAACTGGTTTGAGCAGAACCGGCACCCGGTTTGGCGGCGGTTTCCGCAGCCGGGCAGGAGGCGGATAAAAACGTGAAACTTAAAAAAACGACGAGATAGGGCTTCATTTTCGTACTCCTTGATTAAGGCTAAAAAGCTAAAAAGTCAGTTTGGTACTAAATAAAATGCTTAACATGCAATCCGGAATGTTACTATCTAGCCAGCGTCAAAACTAAGTTGGCAAGCCGGATAATAGTAGATCACAACCCGGCAAAATAGGCAACCGCTACTAAAAGCCGCTGGTTCAAGCCGGATAGGGCTGATGTTGGCATTTAATATTTGTCAGGCAGGAAACCATTCGTCAAGTTTATAGTCAACCCAACGCTTGGTTTAGTGAAATTAAACGGGAAAGATATCCGCCGGGTTTATGCCGGCGGACGTTCTAACAACCTATAATTAACCGGAGATTTTCATGAGCATACACAGCGAACTTCAATCCACCATAACCGATTTGGTGGTCAGCGGCAAAGGCATATTGGCCGCGGATGAGAGCCATCCGACCATGAGCAAGCGCTTTAAAGCCATTAATGTTGAATCCACGGAACAAAACCGCCGGGATTTCCGGTTGTTATTGGTCACCACTCCCAATCTTGGCGAGTTTGTCAGCGGCGTGATCTTATTTGAAGAAACCCTGATGCAAAAAACCGACTCCGGGGTGTCTTTGCCGGCAGCGGCAGCGATGCAGGGCATCGTCCCCGGCATCAAAGTCGATAAAGGCGTTCTGCCGCTTGATAATGCCGGCGGCGATGTGATCACCCAAGGTTTGGACGGTTTGGCTGAGCGGTTGGCGAATTATAAAGCGCTTGGCGCCAGATTCGCCAAATGGCGGGAGGTATACAGTATTACCGGCCAAAATCCAACCCAGCTGGGAATAGCCGCCAATGCCGAAGTATTGGCCCGTTATGCGGCAATCTGCCAGTCTTTAGGCATAGTGCCGATTGTAGAACCGGAAGTGCTGTTAGACGGCGACCACAGCATTGAACGATGCTTTGCCGTGACGGAAGCCGTACAGCGCGCAGTGTTCCAGGCCTTGTATCATCACGGCGTGGAGCTGGAATACATCATCCTCAAACCCAGTATGGTGGTGGCGGGTAAAGATAGTGCAGTCAAGGCCGGTAGTGAAGAAATCGCTGAAAAAACTCTTAAGCAATTACGCCGCAGCGTACCTGCCGCAGTGCCGGGCATCAATTTTTTATCCGGCGGCCAGTCGCCGGAGGAAGCCACGTTGAATCTGAACAGTTTGAATGCCTTGGCGGGGAATGCGCCGTGGCAATTAAGCTTCTCCTATGGCCGGGCGTTACAGCAACCGGTGCTGCAAGCCTGGCAAGGCAAGCCGGAAAATGTCAAAGCCGCGCAAGCCGCTTTGTATAAACGCGCCAAACTGAATAGCTGCGCTCGTTATGGCAAATATAACTCGGCAATGGAGTTGAAGTCTTAAGATTTGGCGGGTGCTTTGATTATGTTGGTCTTTTTGTTAAGCATGTAGGCTAAGTAGGAGCGATAGCGCAAACCAAGCTTCGAAGGTGCTAAGTGAATTTCAATGCAAAACATCCTGTTATTTCAAGGCTTCTGCTGGATTGCACATTGTTTAACCCTGTATCTATATGTTAGCTTATTGGAGCGATTTAAATGCATGTTTACAGTTTTTCCGATTTAAAACAAAATTTCCTTTTTGCTTTTGAACAGGCAGTTTTAGAAGGATGCGTTCAAATTAACGGGGAAGACGGGCAAGTTTTTATATTGACGTCAATCTCAACTAAAAAATCGCCGCTTGATGTAAAAAGCGTACCGCTTGATTTGACAGCAAATGAAATCGTTAAATTTATACGTGAAGGACGAAAGTAAATTTTCATCAAGAAAAAAGCGGAAAAAAGCCAAAACCAGTGGTAATCCCCCCATTTTTAAGCCGTCTCAAAAGTAGAGGTTAATTTTTCCAATTTTTGCTTGGGCGTAATGCCGCCCAAAGCCAGCTAGTCGCAAACGCCTGAACCTCTTCTATAGATTCAAACAGATAATGCGCTAGCCAATCATATCGGACAGTTCGATTATAACGCTCGATATAGGCATTATGTTGTGGATTGCCAGGCTGAATAAAATCAAGCTGAATTCCTTGTTTATCAGTCCAGTTTTTAAGTGTCTCACTAATATATTCTGGGCCGTTATCGCACCGAATACGTGCCGGTTTACCGCGCCATTCAATGATATTGGTTAATGCTCTGACAACTCGTTCGGCAGGCAATGAAAAATCAACTTAAATACCCAATCCCTCACGATTAAAATCGTCAATGACATTTAATAACCGGATCGAACGGCCATTTGCCAATTGGTCATGCATAAAATCCATAGACCAGACTTGGTTCATTTGGTCGGCACGGCTAGTGGCTGCGGTTTTTCCCTAACCAATCGTTTTCTCCGCTTAATACGCAGATTAAGCTCCAATAGCTAGTCAAATTATTCAATCTCATTTTACCAGATCAAAAAATTTTTTTGAAATATATCAAGGGTTATTAAAAATACATTATTATCATCAATATTTTTCCAGTTTTGGTCAAAAAAACATTCTAGATGAGTTAGATATATATGCATTTGTATTATATGAGCAGCTAGAGATTTTTACTAAAGATTATTGCTGGGTGAAAGCGTATTATGCAAAGAAAATATACAAGAAAATACCAATTAACAAAAACATAGCTATACAAATAAAAAGGTGCAAATATTTAACTTGTTTTGATAAGGAAACTGGGTTTCAAGTCTGTCAAGAAATAATAAAAAACCTCGATAAATTATTTGGACTGCTAGAAAATGATGTTATGGATTATGTTTTTTCTGTTATCTATTTTATTGACTTAATTAATGCCTATAAAAATTTTCCTCTCAATAAACTCAATCTACTTTCTCAGATTACAATGAAAGGAAACGAATTTATTTGCACAAACCTTCGCAATGATCCCACGATGATTAGCTTAATTCAACGAAGAATATTAAGCATAAAATTTCTAACCGATCTTCACCTTGATGTTACTGACCAAAAAAATTAATTACGTTTGCAAAAGATAATCAACTGTATAATGAATATAGAAGAATATTACAAATCACTTGACTCTTAAAACAAAGTAAGGCTCCAGTACAGCCATCTAGCGTAAAAAAATCAGATCAGGGCCATAGGGCGTATCAGCGAAGCGTAATACGTCGGATGATCGAAGGCCAACATGCGGCGCAATACGGCTAACGCCTATTGCGCCCTATGCCCTGCTAATTTAGATAGTTTATCCTTGAGTTTTTTTTGATCGTAAGAGACCGAAATAGGTTTTTTACAAAAAATGTTTATAGGGTAAACTATCAACAACCACACGCTCCCCCTAGAAGGCTGTATCAGAATGTTCTATTCTCGGACAGGGCCATAGGGCGTATTAGCGAAGCGTAATACGCCGGATGATCGAAGGCCAACATGCGGCGCAATACGGCTAACGCCTATTGCGCCCTATGCCCTACGGTTCCTATTCTCGGACAGCCTCCTAGTTTTATGAGTAAACCGGAGTTAAATGTATGCAAACCAATAGTCAAGTAATCCATCAGAATCAAACCATTATTCCTGATTTGGTTCTAGAAGCGCTTAGTCTAAGGGACGGTGATGCGATTGTCTTTGAAATTGATCAAGCTGGTGTCCACCTTCGCAAAGCGCTACCTATAGATATAAGTTATACAAAAGCTTTACAAGGAACTTTGAGCGAATGGGATTCTTCGTTTGATGATGAAGCCTATGCGGATCTTTGATAAATTTTCCGTGGTAGTCGTTCCTTTCCCGTTTACCGATCAAGCTGCTAGAAAAAGAAGACCGGCCTTGGTCTTATCCGGCGCCATATTCAACACAGCTGTAGGGCATTCTGTTTTAGCAATGATCACCAGCGCCAAAAACTCCAACTGGCTATATGATGTTGCAATTACCGATTTGAATAGCGCCGGTCTTTCTTCAGAGTCGATAGTGCGGATGAAATTATTTACCTTGGATAATCGCTTGATTATTAGGCAAGCTGGTATTTTGGCAGATATTGATTTGCAAGCTGTTGAAGCAGCGTTTATGCAGTTGTTTGAAACCCCAAACTTGCAGGTAACTTAAGTGGCAGTGACGCGGAGCGTGGGAACGATAAAGTGGCTTCGATCCGCATAGGCGCAAAACCGTGCCCACGCTACGCGCTCAAACTCAGGGATGCCGCTTGCGCATCATGCCCAGCAAACCCATAAAAACGCAGACAAACAGCCAGCCGACGGCGTCTTTGTAATAGCCGACCACCTCGCCTTGATTATTGATGCCGGTAGCAAACGGGCCTAAGGTGGCATTGGGATCATTGAGGGTAATGTAAGCACCGCTACTATATTCCACCATTTCGCCGGGCAATCGGATAGATAAGGTAGTCATGATATAGTAAAATTGACATGTTGCGA
>CAVUMJ010000274.1:0-3375 GCA_963741375.1 uncultured Pseudomonadota bacterium | reverse complement strand
CAGCCCGCCCAGGAAAATCACCTGGTCGAACCCGCGCAATTCCTCCTGGGTGGCGTCGAGCGCGTCTTTTTGGATCACCTTGGTTCCGGCGGGCAAATGGTTGCCAAACCAAAGCAAATCCGTGACCTGGACGTCGTAGTCCGCTCCATGAGTTTGGGGACCAAAATCGAACCGATATAACCGGCTCCTCCTACCACGAGTATTTTCATAAACGATTAATGATTGACTGGACGGCCGCCATTGCCAAGGCGGCCCCGGGGGGTTGTTCACTGGACGCTACCGTCCGGCGCCCGCAGGCGGGCGGTCCTGGAAATGATTGGACTCCGGACCAGCGCCAGCCACTTAGGCGAACGTCTGGGCTTTGGCATCCTTGCCGGAAATGACCGGGTCCTTGACCGGCCAGGGGATGGCCAGTTGCGGGTCATTCCAGGCAAAACCGGACTCGCCGCCGGTGTTGTAGACATTGGTGCAAAGATATTCGATCTCGGCGAAGTCGGACAGAGACGCAAAAACCCCGCGCAAAACCGGCCGGCGCCCAGATTTGGGTTTTGGCATCCGAGGATAGTTCCCGGCCAAACCACTTGCCCAGGGTGGGCGAACCTTTGCGGATGTCCACCGCCACAGAAAAGCGGCGCCGTGGGTCATAAACCAATGACCGCAACGGGTCGTAATGTTAAGCTTAACATAGCAACCCCTATGTGTAGTTCCAAACTATGAATATATCCAGTTTTACCATTGAGGTCCGCCCTTGACCTCTGCCAGTTAGGACGAACCGCAACTACACATAATTATAGCGCTTGAAGAAATTGCATCAATGCATCGTCATCAGGATGGTAACGGCAATTTATTGTTTCCGGCGATTGAAGTCTTGCAAGAGCCTTATTTTTCATGACCAAATCGGCCTCAACATACCGATGGGTAGTGATCGTGCTTTCGTGTCCCAGCCACAATGCAATGATATTAAATGCGACACCAGACTGTAAAAGATGCATGGCAGTGGTGTGTCGAATGGTGTGCGGCGATATCTTTCGTTTTGAGAGGCTACTAACCGTCTGGGCTGCATGGGCAACTGCGATATTGAGTCGCTGCGTGACGTTAAATCGCGTCATCGCGTTCCCATCCCGGTTAGGTAATAGAGCGGAATCTACACCCAACTTTGGGTTGTGCTTTAACCAAGTCCTTATTTCTTGGATCGTACTTTTCCATAAGGGTGTCGAGCGTTGTTTGCGCCCCTTACCACGCAAATGGACACAGGCCGATTCGCCCATGACGACATCACCTACCTTGACATCAATGATTTCGGAAACGCGCGCGCCGGTGTTGTAAAGCAGCGTTAGCAATAAATGGTCGCGCTGGGTCGTCCAGGTTTCGCCGGGTTGACCCACGATTGCTAAAATCTCCTCACGACTCAAAAAACCCAGCATGGGTCGCTCGAACCGTTTCATGGGGATGCCTAATGCCTGTTCAATTACGAAAAAGGACGATACATCACGCCGGGCGGCGAATTTCAAAAATGCGCGTAATGCTGTCAGCCTTAAATTCCGGCTGCGTACTGAATTGTGGCGATGTTGTTCCAAGTGATCCAGCCAAGCCCGGTAGGGTGGGCACGCTTTTTGTGCCTACGAGGATTTAAAGCTGTTGCCTTCGAATGGTGGGCAGAAAAGCATTGCCCACCCTACAATTTGATAGAAATACGCACTAAAGCCGTCATTCGGATTTATAAACCAATGACCGCAACGGGTCGTCTTTCGTCCTTCAACACCGGAAAAATTATCGTCAAACTTTTTCGAGACTTGATTTTAATGATGGGTGAGACTCAGGGGTTTATTGACAGCTATACGCCATCCGCATTAAAGACATCGCTTAATTGATTGGCTTCTATCGCCAGATCAAACCAGTTTTCTATTTCCTGCTGGCTGGCTTTGGCTATTCGTTCAGTCATTTCCACCGGAATATTACCGAAACGTTTGCTTAATAGTTTTTGCAATAATAAAGCTTCAGCTTCTTGAGCTCCTTCTGTTTTACCTCGGCTTACCCTCGGCTTTACCTTCCGCTTTATAGTTTTTCGCCCATTCTTCCAGTCTGTCTGCCAACATGGTTTTTAGCTCCAATAAATCATCTACTTGGGGAAGTACAATACTGTATTCCGGCTTTCTCTTCAAGATCGCTCTGATCCATAGCGCAAACATTCTTCTTAAATCCGGCCGGTCGTTTAACCACTCGCTCATGCGCGCCAGTATTTCCTGCATGGCTTGCGGCGTACTAGTTTGTTCTATGCTAAATACCGCTGCAACCAGATTCTTTAACGAACCTAATTGGTGTTCCGTATAAACCTTTTCATCGATCAGTAAATATTTGGCCTTGATTTTAAACTCATCCACCAGACCAGGCACGGCGGGTATCAAGTCATAGACATCTTTGGCTGCTGTCCAGCGCTGCTTGCCATTATACAAGACTATAGGCAAAATCGGCGGCAAGCGTCCATCTTCCAGCACTTCTCCGGTTTTGATCAAATCCTGATACAACAAACCTTGATAAACCATCATCCGCAAAGCCATGTATTTATCTACAGTACTTTGAAATTCTATCAGCAAGTAGAGATAGCACCACTGACCGCCAACCTTGACGCGCCAGACCAGATCATCTTCGCGCTGCTTAAAATCCTCGCTGACATAACTGGCGTTAAGTTTTTCCAGGGTACTATAGTCTAAACTATGCAGCCAGTCATCCGGAATAAAGCCCAGGATTAAATCCCTGACCATTTCCGGATTTGAGAATAGGAATTTAAAACTACCGTCGAAATCGTGATTCATGAAACCAAGTATAATCCAACCATAGGGCCTTAGTCAGCAATATCCGGCGGATGCTTGCCTAGATAAGGACATAGGGCGTCAATAGGCATTAGCCGTATTGCGCCGCATGTTGGCCTTCGATTATCCGGCGCACTACGGCTAACGCCTATTGACGCTCTATATTTATCATAAAAATAAAGGCTAGACAGGCGGCCGTAGATGCTTTGAAATAACCGGGTTTCTTTGCATTCAAACTTCCCTTTGAATGACAAAACTTATCAGCTTTGAAGCCGGGTTTCACTGCGTGCTTTTCAAGTCATTATCACTCAACCCAGCCAACGCTTGTTAACTTAACGCCGCCCTGCATTATTCAAATTGATCAGCCTTATTGGCCATAAAGCACATTAGCTTGTTGCTGATGACGGGTGCGGCCTCTAGCGGCCGGTTTGTTCTCGGCGCTGACCGCCTTGTCGTCGGCCAGCAAGGTTCCGGCTTTAAAAAACGCTCTGATCAATTCAGGATGATTGCCCAGGCCGGATTTGTTGAATAACTCTTTCAGTTGCGGGCTGACCAGAGCTTTGAC
>CAVUMJ010000273.1:0-4577 GCA_963741375.1 uncultured Pseudomonadota bacterium | reverse complement strand
TTATGCCCTCTACTGGTTCAGTTCGTATTGCTAAGCTGTCACCGGGCATTTCTCGCCAAAAGCCAGATTGCAATATTTATTGCAAAATCAGCCTGCCGACCCGGTTTGCGCAGATTTCCTGCAACTTTGCAGCCTGCTGGCTGCGGAAGGAATCGTATTCGATCAAATCGGCATTACCGGTTCTCTGCTTATCGGCTTGCAAAATAGTCAGTCCGATATTGATCTGGTCTGCTACGACCGCCAGGTTTTTCATGGTTTACGTCTTCGCGTTAAAGATTTGATCCGTCGGAAACTGCTGAATGAACCTACTCAACAGGCGTGGCAGGATGCTTATCTACGCCGCAATTGTAGCGATCTTGATCTGAATGAATATATTGCTCATGAACGGCTCAAACATAATAAAGCCATTATCAATCAGCGTAAATTTGATATTTCCCTGCTCGCAAACGACAGGCCGGTAACCGGAAAGACATTTAAGAAACTAGGTGCTGTGTGCATTGAAGCAGAAGTGACAGATGATCAATATGCTTTTGATTACCCGGCTGAATTTAAAATCGATCATCCTGAAATCGGTAGCATAGTCAGTTTTACCGCAACATATTCAGGTCAGGCGCAAACCGGGGACATGATCCGGGTTGCCGGATTTGTGGAAGCAGATCAGCAAGGCGTTAAACGTCTGGTCGTCGGCTATGACCGGGAATCGCCCGGCCAATACATCAAGTGTATTGAGCGAAAGCCAAGCGGTTAAAACAGACTAGCAGCTATCGAAAAAAATCAAAGCTCTTCTCGGTATGCTGAATATCCTGATTTTTAATCGCAGGCTCCATGGCGGAATCATTGCGATGCTGGTTTATATAAGAACCACCAACCAGGAAGATCAAGACTAATAAATACACAATTGCAGCAAAATTTTTAACGTTTTTGCTGCCGTCATCTGTCGAAATATTACTCATAGTTTTTTAACCCGACTTTCAAAACAGCTCAGTAACACCGGCAAAATAAAACCTCACCGGTA
Organism: uncultured Pseudomonadota bacterium; assembly: GCA_963741375.1. Taxonomy (GTDB): domain Bacteria; phylum Pseudomonadota; class Gammaproteobacteria; order Methylococcales; family Methylomonadaceae; genus Methylomonas. The sequence goes on along the minus strand of CAVUMJ010000273.1, from coordinate 3,562 downwards.
TATACTAAATATTATAGCAGAAAATGACTTCTATTTTTTGTCAAATTTGCTGTTAATCGTGTCAAAATATTCACTGCACCTTTAATTTCAACAAATGCACCCGGCGGGTATCGGCTCTCAGCACTTCAAAAAAGAAATTCTCCAGCTCAATTTTCTCTCCCTTGGCGGGAAAATGTTCAAGGCGTTGCACTATCAATCCGCCAACCGTGTCACAGTCGTCATCGGCTAAATCTGCGGCGAAATATTCGTTGAATTCTTCAATCGGGGTCAATGCATTGACTATATATTCACTTTCGCTACGTTGCTGAATGTATTGCTGATTTTCGTCTTCATCGTGCTCATCCTCAATTTCCCCGACGATTTGCTCCAGCACATCCTCAATGGTCACCAAGCCTGCGGCGTTGCCATACTCATCAACCACTATGGCCATATGATTGCGCTCGGTGCGAAATTCCTTGAGCAAAACGTTCAAGCGCTTACTTTCCGGCACCACATAGGCGGGCCGCATAATGGCGCTTACCTTCAGAGTTCTATCATGCAAAGCATGGACTAACAGATCTTTAGCCAGCAAAATCCCGACAACCTTGCTGCGATCTTCTTCAATGACAGGGAAACGGGAATGGGCAAACTCTGCAACTACCGGGAAAATACTCTCCAGCTCTGCATCTTTTGACACCACCACCATTTGAGATCGCGGAATCATGATATCTCTGACTCGCATTTCGGAGACATGAATGACGCCTTCCATCATGTTAAGCGCATCCATATCGAGTAAATTTTTTTCTTGAGAATCTCGAAGAATTTCAAGTAAATCCTGATGGTCTTGCGGTTCCCCAGTCAAAAAAAAGCTGATACGCTCCAGCAAGTTTCTTTGATGGGGCTGACTACTCGGAGGGTTACCATCGCTCATTGCGTTCTCTCTTCCTGATAAGGATTGGCTATATTAAATTTAGATAATATTTCAATTTCCAGGTCTTCCATTTGTTGCGCATCCTCGTTACCAATATGGTCATACCCTAACAAATGCAAGACTCCATGTACAGTAATATGCGCCCAATGGTGCTGAGCCTGCTTGTCCTGCTGTTTCGCCTCCAGGTTAATCAATGGCGCGCACATCACCAAATCCCCAAGAAAATCCACATCCATTTCAATGCCTTCCGGCGCTTCAAAAGGGAAACTCAGAATATTGGTTGGACCTGATTTATGTCTGTATTGCTCATTTAACGACGTCATCTCCGCTTCGTCAACTAAACGCAGCAAAATTTCTGAATCATTTTCATGGCCTTGCAGCGCCGCGTCAATCCAGATTTGGAACTGACCGGAGTCAGGGTAGTCTGCCGCTTCAGTAGCTATTTGAATATCCAAAAAATTCATTTAGAGTCTTTTTGTTCATATTTTTCATAGGCGGCCACGATACGCTGAACCAAAGGATGCCTAACCACATCGCGAACCCCAAAAAAAGTAAAACTGATGCCTTCCACATCTTCCAGGACTTTTAGCACGTATTTTAGACCGGACATTTTTTCGGTTGGCAAATCGATTTGAGTGACATCCCCGGTAATCACCGCCGTAGAGCCAAAGCCGACCCTGGTCAGAAACATTTTAATTTGTTCGGTTGTGGTATTTTGGGCTTCATCCAATATGATAAACGAGTCGTTCAACGTTCTGCCGCGCATAAAAGCCAGCGGAGCGACTTCAATTACATTTTTTTCCAGCAACTTTTCAACCCGCTCAAATCCCAGCATATCGTAAAGCGCATCGTATAGCGGACGCAGATAAGGATCAACCTTTTGAGCCATGTCCCCCGGCAAAAAGCCCAGTTTTTCACCCGCCTCAACAGCCGGACGCACTAAAATGATACGTCGGACCGATTCATTTTGCAGGGCTTCCACCGCACAAGCTACCGCCAGATAAGTTTTTCCGGTTCCTGCCGGGCCAACCCCGAAATTGATGTCGTGTGTCAGGATTTTCCGCAAATATTCCTGCTGGTTTTGACCCCTGCCTTTAATGATGCCGCGTTTGGTTTTAATTGTGACAATTTGCTGAGACGGATGATTATTGTCTTGCAAAAGCAGGTCGATGGAAGCATCCTGCAAATTTAAATGCACCAGTTCCGGAGTCATTTCTTCATCCTCCGCCATTTCGTATAACTTTCTCATCACCGTACATGCCGTCTGTACTGACGATTCAGCTCCGCAAACCTTAAAATGATGACCACGGTTGGCGATTTCGACTTGCAATCTTTGTTCGATTTGCCGTAAATGGCTGTCCAGCTCTCCACAAAAGCCGGACAATCTGAATTGATCTACAGGCAGTAAGGTGAACTCTCTGCAAATATTGGCTTTGGCAGGAGACACTAGGCTGTCAGCAAGGTTTTTTCAATGGCAATTTCCACTACGCGTCCACGTAGTGAATTAGGCAATGCCTCGGTAATCAGCACATCAACAAATTGTCCGGTTAGACGCGGATGCGCTGCAAAATTCACCACCCGGTTATTTTCCGTGCGTCCAGTCAAATGCAGCGGATTTTTCTTGGATACGCCTTCCACCAATATACGCTGCACGGAACCGACCATCGCTTCGGAAATAGTCATGGTCATTTCATTTAGGCGTTGTTTCAGGCGTTGCAGGCGTTGCTCCTTAACAGCCATGCTGATATCGTCGGCAAAACCGGCTGCTGGGGTTCCGGGTCTTGCGCTAAAAATAAAACTATAGGAAAAATCGAAACCCACTTCTTCAATCAATTGCATAGTATCTTCAAAATCCTGATCGGTTTCGCCCGGAAATCCCACGATAAAATCCGATGACAAGCTGATGCCCGGTCTGACAGCCTTGATTTTGCGCATGATCTCCAAATAGTCGTCACGTTGATGACCTCTTTTCATTTGCGCCAGGATGCGGTTGCTGCCGCTTTGAACAGGCAAATGCAAATGATTGACCAATTCCGGAATATCTGCAAAAGCATCAATGATATCGTCGGTAAATTCCAAAGGATGTGAAGTGGTGAAGCGGATTCTGTCTATGCCGTCTACTGCCGCCACATAATGCAGCAATAAAGCAAATCCAGCTATTTCGCCATCCGCCATTAAGCCGCGGTATGCATTGACATTTTGACCCAGCAGGTTTATTTCCCTCACGCCCTGCTTAGCCAGGCTGGAAATTTCCAGAATCACGTCATTAAGCGGTCTGCTGACTTCTTCACCACGGGTATAGGGCACCACGCAATAAGTACAGTATTTGCTGCAGCCTTCCATGATGGACACATAGGCCTTGGGGCCCTCTGCGCGAGGAGCGGGCAAGCAATCAAATTTTTCGATTTCCGGAAAGGATATGTCAACCACATGTTTGACGCCGCTACGCGCCTGATTGAGTAATTCCGGCAAACGATGCAGAGTTTGCGGTCCGAACACGATATCCACGTAAGGAGCTCTTTTTTGCAGCTCAGCCCCTTCCTGACTGGCAACGCAACCGCCAACGCCAATAATCACCTCGGGGCGTTTATCCTTGATTTTCTTCCAGCGGCCAACCGCCGAAAACACCTTTTCCTGGGCTTTCTCGCGAAT
>CAVUMJ010000272.1:0-6739 GCA_963741375.1 uncultured Pseudomonadota bacterium | reverse complement strand
GTTATGTCCGTCTTACTGGTTCAGTTCGTGTTGCTATCAGAGGCCTGGACGCGGCGCTCTCGGCCGGGCTAAAGCCCATCGTTTGCGTCGGGGAGACTCTGGCGCAGCGCGACGCGGGGCGCGCGCTCCGGGTGCTGCGCCTGCAAGTGGATGCGGTGTCGCCACTCCTCTCCGAGGCGCACGTCCCGGTCACGATTGCCTACGAGCCCGGTGTGGGCCATCGGCACGGGCAAGAACGCGAGCCCCGCAGAGGTCGAGCAGACCCACGTCGCGATCCGGCGTGGCTCGGCGAGCGAGACGCGAAGCTCGCTCGCGTCAGCCTTCATCCTCTACGGCGGCTCGGTCGAGCCGGAAAACGCCGCGTCGCTGCTGGCCTGTGAAAACGTCGACGGAGCGCTCATCGGTGGCGCCAGTCTGGACGCCGCCTTGTTCGGCGCCATTGCGAGTGCCGCGTCCAGTCGACCGGTTGTGCGAGCCCGGTAGGACACGAGATCTGCAAGCTTCGCCGTTTAGGCATCGAGGGCACCAACGGAAAGAACGAGGCATCCCATGATGAGTTCCTGGTGGCTGGTGTGGTTCGTGCTGATACTTTTGTTGTTCGCTTCGCCGACCGCCTACGGCTGGGGTTACCGCGGCTGGGGCCCGCCATATCCGAGATACGTCCAACGACGCCGCAGCCGGCACCTCGCAGCAAATGCCATTATATTGAACAACTGAAAAGAGCCTAATGAAATTGTTAAATTTATACCGGCAGGTCGCAAATAAATTTTTATCTGACTGTTTTGTCTTGGTTCTGATAATCTGTACAGCTAATACCGCTATTCTTTCAGTCTTCCTTTGGCCTATTGGGGATTAGTAATATTACTAAGGTATTTCCACCAATTTCAATCTTAAAGTAAAGCGGATAGATTAGCCGAGAGCAGGGTACCGCAAACAATGCCGATAGCTGCAATATGGGAAATCATAAGCAATAAGCGTATTGGTCAATAAAACAATTAGCAAATTAAAGGAAGCAGATCATGTTAAACTTAAAATCTCTACCATTCGCTTTAATGCTGGCGTTTACGCCGTTATGCATCTCTACCGGGCAAGCTCAAACTGTAACCGCTCATCGTATAGGCGACTTTTACGAAGGCGGGATCATTTTTTATGTTTCTGCAGACGGCCAACACGGTTTAATCGCAGCAAAAGAAGACCAGGGCGGCAGAAGGCCATGGTCTAATGTGACATACACAGCCGGCGCTACCACCTTCAACGCAAACTACACAGTAACTGGCACTTCCGGCGACGGACTATTTGCAGGCGTCATGAATACTGCATTAATAGTAGGCACGCAAATCCATTATAACCCAACCGGTATTTTTGCTGGGTTAGTAGCGGCTAATTTTAGCATCCAGTCCGACGGTATCAGTAACTGTGCGTCGAATGCCACAGGAGAAATGTGTTTTGGAGATTGGTATTTGCCGTCGTTGACTGAAATGTCCCAATTAGTTCAGGTCAACCACCAGTATCCGGAGTACGGATTAAATTTGGTCAAATGCTCTACCGTAACCAAAAGTGCTTACTGGACCTCAACCGAGTCGAATGGCGCGGATGAAGCAACGAATGCGTGGGTAGTAGATACATGCGGGACCGGCGCGACGGCGACTGCCGATAAATCCGTTTTGTTTCTGACCAGACCGGTTAGAGCATTCTGATCAAATAGCCGGGTTGCTGTTCAGAGAAAGCAGCAACCCGGCGTAGCCCCGGTAAAAACATTTTGCTTTGATAATGATGTATTTTGTTAGATAAAGTTTTAATGGTCAATGTGTCTAACTATTCAGCATAATTTTACCTGATTAGCTGAGATATCTTGCTAATCAGCACGTATTTTGTAAATTTTTGAATAGACATTTAACAAAAAACAGATTGATTGCCAACTAACTTTCAGTTTTAGTTGTCTAAATTAATTAATGGAACTATGCTTATCGATAACACTGGTTTGACGAAGGTTTTATCACTGTAAGTCTGTTAAAAAAAACCTGCCAATTGTGACTCCGACACGAATGACCGCCGCCTGACGTACTGTGGCGAACTTATTCAGAGTGTTGAAAATAGCTGGATTATCTTGGGTTGTGGCTGACATTTAGCGCTAGATAGTAGTGTTAAATACTTTCGTTAAATTTAAATGACTATGAACTTACCGCAGTTTAAAAAACCGAAACGCAAATTGATAACCTGCAGCAAAATTTCGCTTTGCCGGATTTGGTTGGCTTATATGCCGGACCACGAGTTTACGTTTTAAAAGTAAGAGGAAAATATTATGCTCGTCAGGGAGAAGGTTGTGTCAAGACTAGAAAATCGCTTGGTTTTACTGGCTTTTGTGTTGGCTATTAGTTTCCAGCTGCTAGCTTTTTTTCAGGGTAGCGCACCAAAATTTGCCTGCCTTTTTCTGGCAATTTTGCTGGCGGTTAGCATTTATTATTCGCACAAAAATCGTTTGCAATATCAAATCGCCGTGCAGGAATTAAATACCATGGTGTCTAAATATCATCAACTTTCAGATGAAATCCTGCACTGTTCAGAATGCCAGTTTAAAAATTTTACTTCTGAAATGGCTGAAGCGAAAGACATGATTGGCGATTCAATCAATAAATTGTCCGGCAGCTTAACCGGCTTGCAAATGTTATCCGCCAGACAACGCGAAGCTCTGATTAAGCTGATTTCGGAAATGCTGCAAATGTCCGGCGGCACTGAGCACGAAGTGGAATTGGAAGCTATCGGCTTCCGCCGTTTCTTTAACGAAACCAACGCGCTGATTGCCGAGTTTGTGCTAAAAATTACAGAGCTAAATAACAATAGCATGGAAATTTCTCACGGCTTTGCGCAAATGAAAACCCAGGTCGAGCGTATCGCAGGTTTACTGAATCAAATTTCAACCATCACCAAGCAAACTGATTTGCTGGCTTTAAACGCCGCAATTGAAGCCGCCAGAGCCGGGCAGCCGGACGCGGCTTTGCGGTTGTGGCTGACGAAGTTAGGCTGCTGGCCGCCAATACCGGCCAATTCAATAATGAAATTCGCAATACTTTAAATGATATTACCCAGTCTATGGAAAAAATGGGCGCCAGCATCGTCCTGGCCAGTGAAACAGACTTCAGTATTGCAGAACATTCGCAAGAGAATTTATCCGCTTTAGGCAAGGAATTAGTCAATCTTTCCGAGATGGCCAAAGAGCATCGCATCAAATTACCGAAGTGACCGAAAAGATCCATACCCTGACGATGGAAGGGGTGGTGGCTGTGCAATTTGAGGATATTGTCACGCAGATGATGGATGTATTTCCCACCGAACCAGTTGATTAATAATTCATTGACTGGTTTCATGATACATGGAGAATGATCTTGACGAAGCCAATATCAATGTATTAGAAAACGCATTCAAGGTTTGCAAAACCTGCTGGAAAATACCGGATCAGTCATGGCCAAGCAGGAAAAATCCGCTACCGGCATAAACATAGAGCTGTTTTGATCAGGCTTTATTCGAAGATTAATCATCAAAAAATGTCACTATTCAGCATGATGCGAACGGCTGAAATAATTGAGGCTGTAGTGTATGCAGATAAACAGAGCCAAGCGCACTGTCGTGGAGAGTCGGCCGTGATTGATGCGCTTCGCTAGCGCTCAGCATATCCTACAGTCCTGATTATTTCAGCCGTTCCGGCATCTCCCTGAATAGTGACGAAAAAATCTTACTTATTTTGACAGAAATGAGCATACAATTGCTCTTATCAGTCGTCAAACATCGGGCCTGGCAATGTCATCTAACCTATTACGGAAAAACGCCAAAATAAAACTTGCGGAAGGCTATAAAAACCGATGAATTAGCCATAGAACCTTTTTAAAAAAAAATAAACTTTTGCATGAATTGGAAGTGCATCAAATAGAGCTGGAAATGCAGAATGAAGCCTTGCGCAGGCGCTAGCTTCACAAGATGAGCGCCGCGACCATTATATCAATCTTTACTATTTCGCACCGGCCGGTCATCCACGCTCAATTTCGATAAATCTGATCACCGAGATTAATTTCACTGCGTTCTATGCCTAGCATCGCAGCCGCAGTGAAATTAATTTCGGTGATCAGATTATCAAAATTGAGCGTGAGATAACCGGCCGGTGCAAAATCATAAAGATTGATATAATGGTCGCGGCGCTCATCTTGTGAAGCTAGCGCCTGCCGCAAGGCTTCATTCTGCATCTCCAGCTCTATTTGATGCACTTCCAATTCATGCAAAAGCTTATTTTTAGAAAAGAGTTCTATGGCTAATTCATCGGTTTTATAGCCTTCCGCAAGTTTTATTTCAGCATTTTTCCGTAATAGGTTAGATGACATTGCCAAGCCCGATGTTTGACGACTGATAGGAGCAATTGTATGCTCATTTTGTCAAAAAAAGTAAGATTTTTCGTCACTATTCAGGGAGATGCCGGAACGGCTGAAATAATCAGGACTGTAGGATATGCTGAGCGCTAGCGAAGCGCATCAATCGCGGCCGACTCTCCACGACAGATGCGCTTCACTCTGTTTATCTGCATACACTACAGCCTCAATTATTTCAGCCGTTCGGCATCATGCTGAATAGTGACATTTTTTGATGATTAATCTTCGAATAAAGCCTGATCAAAACAGCTCTATGTCTATGCCGGCAGCGGATTTTTCCTGCTTGGCCATGACTGATCCGGTATTTTCCAGCAGGTTTTGCAAACCTTGAATGCGTTTTCTAATACGTTGAATTTCATTGGCTTCGTCAGGATCATTGTGCAGTATCATGAAACCAGTCAGTAAATTATTAATCGACTGAGTTCGCTGGGAGATACGGTCCATCATCTGCGTGACGATATCCTCAAATTGCACAGCCACCACCCCTTCCATCGTCAGGGTATGGATCTTTTCGGTCACTTCGGTAATTTGATGCGAATGCTCTTTGGCCATCTCGGAAAGATTGACTAATTCCTTGCCTAAAGCGGATAAATTCTCTTGCGAATGTTCTGCAATACTGAAGTCTGTTTCACTGGCCAGGACGATGCTGGCGCCCATTTTTTCCATAGACTGGGTAATATCATTTAAAGTATTGCGAATTTCATTATTGAATTGGCCGGTATTGGCGGCCAGCAGCCTAACTTCGTCAGCCACAACCGCAAAGCCGCGTCCGGCTGCCCGGCTCTGGCGGCTTCAATTGCGGCGTTTAAAGCCAGCAAATCAGTTTGCTTGGTGATGGTTGAAATTTGATTCAGTAAACCTGCGATACGCTCGACCTGGGTTTTCATTTGCGCAAAGCCGTGAGAAATTTCCATGCTATTGTTATTTAGCTCTGTAATTTTTAGCACAAACTCGGCAATCAGCGCGTTGGTTTCGTTAAAGAAACGGCGGAAGCCGATAGCTTCCAATTCCACTTCGTGCTCAGTGCCGCCGGACATTTGCAGCATTTCCGAAATCAGCTTAATCAGAGCTTCGCGTTGTCTGGCGGATAACATTTGCAAGCCGGTTAAGCTGCCGGACAATTTATTGATTGAATCGCCAATCATGTCTTTCGCTTCAGCCATTTCAGAAGTAAAATTTTTAAACTGGCATTCTGAACAGTGCAGGATTTCATCTGAAAGTTGATGATATTTAGACACCATGGTATTTAATTCCTGCACGGCGATTTGATATTGCAAACGATTTTTGTGCGAATAATAAATGCTAACCGCCAGCAAAATTGCCAGAAAAAGGCAGGCAAATTTTGGTGCGCTACCCTGAAAAAAAGCTAGCAGCTGGAAACTAATAGCCAACACAAAAGCCAGTAAAACCAAGCGATTTTCTAGTCTTGACACAACCTTCTCCCTGACGAGCATAATATTTTCCTCTTACTTTTAAAACGTAAACTCGTGGTCCGGCATATAAGCCAACCAAATCCGGCAAAGCGAAATTTTGCTGCAGGTTATCAATTTGCGTTTCGGTTTTTTAAACGGCGGTAAGTTCATAGTCATTTAAATTTACGAAAGTATTTAACACTACTATCTAGCGCTAAATGTCAGCCACAACCCAAGATAATCCAGCTATTTTCAACACTCTGAATAAGTTCGCCACAGTACGTCAGGCGGCGGTCATTCGTGTCGGAGTCACAATTGGCAGGTTTTTTTTAACAGACTTACAGTGATAAAACCTTCGTCAAACCAGTGTTATCGATAAGCATAGTTCCATTAATTAATTTAGACAACTAAAACTGAAAGTTAGTTGGCAATCAAATCTGTTTTTTGTTAAATGTCTATTCAAAAATTTACAAAATACGTGCTGATTAGCAAGATATCTCAGCTAATCAGGTAAAATTATGCTGAATAGTTAGACACATTGACCATTAAAACTTTATCTAACAAAATACATCATTATCAAAGCAAAATGTTTTTACCGGGGCTACGCCGGGTTGCTGCTTTCTCTGAACAGCAACCCGGCTATTTGATCAGAATGCTCTAACCGGTCTGGTCAGAAACAAAACGGATTTATCGGCAGTCGCCGTCGCGCCGGTCCCGCATGTATCTACTACCCACGCATTCGTTGCTTCATCCGCGCCATTCGACTCGGTTGAGGTCCAGTAAGCACTTTTGGTTACGGTAGAGCATTTGACCAAATTTAATCCGTACTCCGGATACTGGTGGTTGACCTGAACTAATTGGGACATTTCAGTCAACGACGGCAAATACCAATCTCCAAAACACATTTCTCCT
>CAVUMJ010000271.1:0-12544 GCA_963741375.1 uncultured Pseudomonadota bacterium | reverse complement strand
TTTTTACGAAAGCTGTAAATGTAAATAATTGAATGGATTATTTACATTCGAACAGCTAATCGCCTATTTATGACAAGAACTGCAAGGACGTTTACAGGTCTTTTCAATAGATTCCTTTAGAGTTATTATCGTAGATATTAAAAATATGAGGGTTGGCAACTTTGATCAGGCATTAACTACTGTATCCTGTTCGATTTGACACCCTCGATATTTTTAAGCATTCATTAAATTGAATCAATGCCTTTCAAACAAATAAATAGCTTATTATTCAACGCCTGAAACTAATTCAGCTCTATCAACTAATTCAACATAAGCCATAGGCGCATCATCGCCGGTTCTGAAACCACATTTTATGATTCTCAGATAACCACCGCTACGAGCTTGATAACGAGGACCTAATTCATTGAACAATTTCGTTACAACTTCTCGATCTCTGAGTTTTGAAAAAGCCAGCCGTCGTTTTGCCACTGAGTCTTCTTTTGAAAGAGTAATAAGTGGTTCTGCAATCATACGAAGTTCCTTAGCTTTTGGTAAGGTCGTTTTGATTAACTCATGTTTAAATAGTGAACATGTCATATTGCTAAACAAAGCTTTTCTATGACTGCTATTTTTATTTAACTGTCTACCTGATTTACGATGTCTCATTTTAGCGCCTTAATATCAAATACCAACTTGAGATTGATCAACCAAATTCTCAGGTGGCCAGTTTTCTAATCTCATTCCCAAAGACAAACCTTTTAAGGCCAATATATCTTTTATTTCTGTCAATGATTTTTTTCCTAAATTTGGCGTACGCAGCAACTCAACTTCAGTGCGTTGTATCAAATCGCCAATGTAGAAAATATTCTCAGCTTTTAGACAATTTGCCGATCGGACAGTTAATTCCAAATCGTCAACCGGTCTTAATAATACAGGATCAAATGATTGTTCCTCTACTTCTTCTTCTTCATGGATCAATTCATTTACTTTTTCAAAATCAACAAAAACCGACAATTGATCATGTAGAATTGATGCTGCAAGTTTTATAGCACCTTCCGGATCTACAGTACCATTAGTTTCCAGTTCAATAATCAATTTATCCAAATTGGTGCGCTGTTCTACACGAGTACTTTCAACATGATAAGCCACTTTTACGATTGGGCTAAATGCAGCATCAACCATTAAAACACCAACCGGCGCATCGTCATATTGTTCTTTTCTGACGCTTGCAGAAACATAACCTCTACCGCGTTCAACTTTAATTTTAATGTTAAATACGGCATCTTGGGTAATGTGAGCGATAATCAAATCGGGATTAATAATCTCAACATTATGCGGCAGCTCGATATCTCGAGCGGTAACAACACCAACACCGGATTTAGACAGATTTAAAGTAACCTCATCTTTTGAATGAACTACTACCGCCAATTTCTTTAAGTTAAGAATGATATCAATTACATCTTCTTGCACACCTTCAATTGTGGTAAATTCATGAAGCACACCTTCAATCGCCACTTCAGTAACTGCACAACCCGGTATGGATGACAGCATTACTCTACGTAACGCATTTCCTAAAGAGTGACCAAAACCGCGCTCTAAAGGTTCGATAACAATTCTTGAATGGTTGGTCGTTTCACTGATCACCTCGACAAGGCGTGGTTTTAAGAGACCAACAATAGAACTCTGCATAGTTTAAATCCCGGAATTATTACTTGGAATAAAGCTCAACAACTAATTGCTCGTTGATGTCCGATCCTAAATCAACACGATCTGGCACAGCTTTAAAAATACCACTCATTTCCTTTGGGTTAACTTCAACCCAGACAGGAAAGCCATATTGCTCAGCAACCATTAACGAATCTTTAATTCTTTGTTGCTTTTTAGCTTTTTCACGTATTTTAATTTGGTCGCCAACAGTCAACTGAAAAGAAGGTATATTGATGGATTTATCGTTGACCAAAATTGCCTTATGCGCGACCAATTGTCTCGCTTCCGCTCTGGTCGAAGCATAGCCCATTCTATACACTACGTTATCAAGCCTGGATTCCAGAAAATTTAAAAGATTCTGACCGGTTGCACCTTTTTGTAAATCGGCCGCTTTATAATAATTTCTAAATTGCTTTTCCAATACGCCATAAATACGGCGTAAACGCTGTTTTGCGCGCAACTGAATTGCATAGTCAGAATTTCTGGTACGTTTAGCACCATGCTGACCGGGACGCTGATCCAGTTTGCATTTGCCTTCCAGTGATTTCCCTCTACTTTTGAGGAATAAGTCTGTACCTTCTCTTCTACTTAACTTACAGACTGGTCCAAGATACCTTGCCATTTATTTACTCCAATATCCTAAACGCGACGTTTCTTAGGTGGACGGCAGCCATTATGAGGAATAGGCGTTACATCCACGATATTAGTAATTTTAAACCCTAAACTGTTTAATGATCTGACTGCAGATTCACGACCAGGGCCTGGGCCTTTAATCATGACATCCAAATTTTTCATGCCGTACTCTTGTGCGATAGCGCCTGCTTTTTCAGCAGCTACCTGGGCAGCGAATGGTGTACTTTTTCTAGAACCACGAAAACCGGAACCGCCTGATGTAGCCCAAGATAATGCATTTCCTTTTCTATCCGTTATAGTAACAATCGTATTGTTAAAGGAAGCATGTACATGCACTATTCCATCGGATACTTCTTTTTTGATCCGCTTTTTTACTCTGTTTTGAGTCGCCATCAACTTACCTTATTTTAAATCTTATTTAGTGACTGGTTTACGTGGACCTTTTCTAGTCCTTGCGTTTGTTCGTGTTCTTTGTCCGCGAAGCGGCAAACCTCTACGATGTCGAATTCCTCTATAACAACCAAGATCCATTAGTCTCTTTATGTTCATAGAAACTTCCCTTCTAAGATCACCTTCCACAGTCATACTGGAAATAACTTTGCGTATCTGCTCAAGCTGATCTTCAGTCAAGTCTTTTATTTTATCTGTCGTCTGAATACCAACTTGTCCGCAAATATTGATTGCGGTCGGCCTACCAATTCCATAAATTGCTGTCAATGCAATACATGCATGCTTATGATCAGCTACGTTAATACCGGCAATACGCGCCATTAAATTACTCCCAAACGGTATTATATGAATATTAAATCGAGCTGATTATTATAACAGCCCTATTTTTTAATTACAAAAAAATCTAACCTTGGCGTTGTTTATGTCTGCTGTCTTTGCAGATAACCCGAACAATACCGTGCCTTTTAATAACTTTGCAATCTTTACATATTGCTTTTATTGAAGCTCGAACTTTCACGACTTACTCCCGTTAATAAATCTATTTTTTAAGATTTGCTTTTTTCATCAAACCTTCGTACTGCTGCGACATCAAATGTGTTTGCATTTGAGATATAAAATCCATCACAACAACCACTATAATTAATAATGACGTGCCACCGAATGAAAAGGGGACGTTCCAATATACAATCAAAAACTCCGGCAATAAACATATTAAGGTAATGTAAACGGCGCCTATAAGAGTTAAGCGCGTCATGACCTTGTCAATATAATTGGTTGTTTGTACACCGGGACGAATCCCAGGTAAGTACGCACCGGATTTTTTTAAGTTTTCGGCTGTCTCTTTTGAATTAAATACCAATGCAGTATAAAAGAAACAAAAGAAAATAATCGCCACGGTATAACACATCACATATACAGGCTGCCCAGGTGAAAGCAATGTAGTAATATCGTGCAACCAGCCAAAGCCATCAATATTACCAAACCAACCCGCAACTGTTGCCGGAAATAAAATAATACTTGAGGCAAAAATAGGCGGTATAACACCTGCCATATTCAACTTTAAAGGCAAGAAAGATGTTTGTCCTGCATAAACCTTGTTGCCTTGTTGCCGCTTAGGGTAATTTATGGTAATGCGTCTTTGACCTCTTTCCACAAATACCACTATACCCGTCACTAAAATAGCCAGTGCAAAGAGCACTACTATAAAGGCGCCATTCATTTCACCTGTGGTAGCCAACTCTAAAGTTCCACCAATTGCATGAGGTAAACCGGATACGATACCAGCAAAAATAATTAGCGAAATGCCATTGCCAATGCCACGCTCAGTAACCTGCTCACCTAACCACATCAAAAAAATTGTACCCGTCACTAACGTAATGGTGGTTACCAAAATGAAAGCAAACCCAGGCTGCAATACTACAGGCATTCCGCCAGCCGATTGGTTTTGCAACGCAATTGAAATACCAATTGATTGAAACAAAGCCAGAATAACCGTTCCGTAACGCGTATATTGCGATATTTTCCTTCTGCCGGATTCTCCTTCTTTTTTCATCTGCTCCATAGCCGGTATGACAATAGTCATGAGCTGCATAATAATTGAAGAAGAAATATACGGCATAATGCCAAGCGCAAATAAGCTCAACCGCATTAACGCGCCGCCGGAAAACATGTTAAACATGTCCAAGATTGAACCGGACTGCTGAGCAAACATTGCTGCCAAAGCTTTCGGGTCTATACCCGGAACAGGTATATGGGCGCCAATTCTGTATACGACAAAAGACCCAAAGACAAACAAAAGCCTGGATTTCAGTTCGCCAAAGCGAAACTTTCCGGCAGCAACTTCATGACCTGTTGTACTCACTTATTCCTCAACTCTGCCACCGGCAGACTCAATCGCTTGTTTGGCGCCAGCTGTGACATTAACGCCTTTTATAGTTACAGCTTTACTAATAGAACCCGATTTTACCAATTTGGCTTTCTTAGAAAAAGCCGGAATCACATTACTGTCAATTAATGCCTGCAAATCGATAACTTCCGAATCAATTAAGTTAAGCTCACTTAATCTAACTTCCGCGCTATATTTTTTGAGTCTTGAAGTGAAACCAACTTTTGGCAATCTGCGTTGGAGTGGCATTTGACCGCCTTCAAAGCCAACTTTATGATATCCGCCGCTTCTGGCTTTTTGACCTTTATGACCACGTCCGCAAGTTTTACCATCAGTAGATCCAATCCCCCTACCGACACGCTTCAATTTCCTTCTGGAACCATATGCTGCTTGAATTGTATTTAAAAACATTACACTTCCTCTACTTTTAGCATATATGAAATTTTATTGATCATTCCACGATTCTCTGGCGTATCTGCTACATCAACCACCTGACGAATTCTACTAAGACCTAAACCTTTCAAGCATTCACGATGATTTTTTAATCTACCGTGCTTACTTTTGATCATCATTACACTAAGTCTTTTACCAGTCATAACTGTTACCCTGTTATCTGATCTACTGTCAAACCACGTTTCGCCGCAATTTGTTTTGCGTCATGCATCGAGGTCAAGCCATTTATTGTTGCTCTGACCACATTGATTGGATTACTGGTGCCAATACATTTAGCCAAAACATTGTGAACACCAACCACCTCGAACACCGCACGCATTGCGCCACCCGCAATGATACCGGTACCATCTGAAGCTGGTTGCATATATACTTTTGCAGCACCTGTATTTGACATGACCGAATATTGTAAAGTGCCATCTTTAAGGGCAACCTTCCGCATATTTTTACGCGCCTGTTCCAATGATTTTTGTATTGCTACCGGCACTTCCCTTGCTTTAGAAACTCCGTAACCAACGCGGCCATCACCGTCGCCAACTACTGTTAAAGCTGCAAAACCAAAAACTCTACCACCTTTAACCACTTTTGCAACACGTCTTACAGAAACTAGTTTTTCCTGTAAGCCATCTGTACTACCTTGAGCTGGTGCTGTTGACATATTCTACCCCTTAAAACTTTAATCCAGCTTCACGCGCTGCATCTGCCAATGCTTTTACACGTCCATGATATTTAAATCCTGAACGATCAAAAGCTACTTCTGTCACTCCAGCCGCTAGTGCTTTTTGAGCGATCAATTTGCCAACTTCAACTGCGGCAATTATATTGCTGGTATTTTTAACATTGTTTTTGACATCGCCCTGAACTGTAGACGCAGCTGCCAAAGTGGATTTACCATCAGAGCTTAAAACTTGGGCATAAATATGTTGCGATGTCCGATGTATTGTCAGTCTGTTAACGTTATGTTTTTTAATTTTGCACCGTAATTTCAATGCTCTTTTTAATCTTGTAGACTTCTTATCCATCTTAGTTACCTATTTTTTCTTGGCTTCTTTTCTTGCCACATATTCATCTGCAAGTCTTACGCCTTTGCCTTTATACGGCTCAGGCGGACGTAACGATCTGATTTCAGAGGCTACTTGTCCGACTTTTTGTTTATCACTGCCTTTAATTAACAACTCAGTTTGCGTAGGCGCTTCAATAGTTACATCTTGCGGTATGTTGTATTCAACCGGATTTGAATAACCTAGCGATAAAGTTAAAAGACTATCTTTTACTTGCGCACGATAACCAACGCCAACTAATTGCATTTTTTTAACGAATCCTTCCGAAACGCCTTTAACTATATTGTTAATTGACGCTCTTGTTGTACCCGCTTGCGCTTTTGCATCCTTGATGCTTTCATTCCACTTTATTCTGATTTGATCATCTTGAATCTCAAGATCAACAGAGTCTCTTAATCCAAAGGAAAGTTGCCCTAATTTGCCAGAAATATTAATTAATTTACCTTCCTGGGTAATTTTGACATCCGAGGGAATTTTTATTGGTGCATTTGCTACCCGTGACATAATAATCCTCTTAATTCTTAGCAAACAGTGCAGATTACTTCGCCACCGTGGCCAATGGCCCTGGCGGCACGATCTGTCATCACGCCATTTGAGGTTGAAACAATTGCTATACCCAGACCACCTAATACCTTAGGTAGTTCATCTTTAGATCTATAAATTCTTAAACCGGGTCTACTAATCCGCTTTACGTTTTCAATGACTGGCACACCATTAAAATATTTCAACTCAACCGTCATCTCCGAATGATTGCCATTGGCCTCAATTCGGTAGTCAGTAATGTATCCTTCTTCTTTCAATACCTTCGCAATCGCAATTTTTAGCTTGGACGATGGTATTTTTACGATTTTCTTTCCAGCGGATTGACCGTTTCTTATTCTGGTCAGCATATCCGCAATTGGATCTGTCATGCTCATTATTTATTCTCCAAAAACTATATTTGACCAGAATTACCAGCTCGCTTTTGATAAACCCGGGACATCACCACGCATAGTAGCTTCCCTCAATTTATTACGGCTGAGCCCAAATTTTCTGTAGTATCCATGCGGACGACCGGTCAAATTACAACGGTTACGTATTCTGATTTGACTGGAATCACGTGGCAGTTTTTGTAATTGAATCTGAGCGTTCTCTTTCTGTTCAAAAGATGAATTAGGTGATCTAATAATTTCTTTAAGAGCTTTTCTTTTTGCGTCGTATTTTTTAATTAACCCGGCTCGCTTAACTTCACGAGCAACCATTGATTTTTTAGCCATGATGTTCGCCCTTAGTTTTTAAATGGAAAGTTGAATTGCTTTAACAACGCCAAACCTTCTTCGTCTGTTTTAGCAGTAGTTGTTATGCAAATATCCATACCACGTAGAGCATCAATTTTGTCGTAATCAATCTCAGGGAAAATAATTTGCTCCTTAATTCCCAAAGTATAATTACCCCGGCCATCAAAACTTTTAGTGCTCATTCCACGAAAGTCTCTTATTCTCGGTATTGAAATCGTGATTAAACGGTCAAAAAATTCGTACATTTTCGCACCGCGCAAGGTCACCTTACACCCAATAGGCATTGCATCCCGAATTTTGAATCCCGCAATTGATTTTCTTGCCAGCGTAATAACAGCTTTTTGTCCCGCAATTTTTTCCATATCTGAAACAGCGGATTGCAAAACTTTTTTATCTGCAACTGCTCCGCCAACCCCCATATTCAGGGTTATTTTAGTAATTTTTGGAACTTGCATGATGGTTTTATAACCAAACTGTTCCAATAAAGCAGGAACAACTTCTTGTTTGTATTTTGATTGTAATCTAGCCATAGCTTTCTACCTTAGAGACCGACAACTTCATTAGTTGATTTGAAAAATCTGACTTTTTTGCCATCTTCAAATCTAAACCCAACCCGATCAGCTTTTTTGGTTTTTGGATTAAATAAGCCAACGTTTGAAATATCAACAGGCATATCTTTGTCAACTATGCCTCCGGAAATGCCTAAATTCGGATTTCCTTTTTGATGTTTTTTTACCTTATTTATACCTTCTACCAGTATTTTGTTTTCCTCTAAGATTTTAAGCACCTTTCCTTGCTTGCCTTTATCCTTACCGACCAAAACAATTACTTCGTCACCTTGTTTGATTTTTTGCATTTTCGTACCTTTTTTTACAATACTTCTGGAGCTAATGAGATGATTTTCATAAATTTGTCACCTCTCAACTCACGAGTAACCGGTCCGAAAATACGTGTTCCTATTGGTTGTAGTTGGTTATTTAAAATAACTGCCGCATTACCATCAAAACGTATAACAGAACCATCCGACCTGCGAACACCTTTACGGGTTCTTACTACTAAGGCATTATATACATCCCCTTTTTTAACCCTCGTCCGCGGCATGGCATCTTTTACACTCACTTTGATGATATCGCCTATCCCGGCATAACGCCTATGCGACCCACCTAAGACTTTGATACACATGACCTTTTTTGCACCGCTATTATCGGCAACGTCAAGGCTAGTTTGCATCTGAATCATTTTGTTATTCCCAACTTAAAATTCGGTTAATTATCTATTTGAAGCTTCTATTACATCTACCAATTTAAACGTTTTTCGTTTTGAAATTGGACGGCAAGAGGTAATGCTGACTACATCCCCTTCTTGGCATTGATTATTTTCATCATGCACCAAAAATTTAGTAGAACGTTTTATATATTTCCCGTAAACAGGATGTTTAACTAATCTTTCCACTAGCACTGAAACTGTTTTATCCATTTTATTACTGACAACTCTTCCAGTAATAGTACGGATTTTTTCAATATTTTCATTCATAAATTACGCTCTCGCCAACTCACTTAATATAGTATTAATACGGGCAATATCACGTCTGACCAGTTTAATTTGGCTTGATCTTGTTAGTTGACCAGTGCTTTTTTGCATTCTTAAATTGAACTGTTCACGCGTCAGATCAAAAAGAGCCGTGGTCAATTCATCTTTTGTTTTTTTTCGTAATTCTATTGCTTTCATTACATTATCGTCCGCGCCGAGAAAGTTGTTTTAAAAGGTAATTTTGCTGCAGCGAGTTCAAACGCCTCTCTGGCCATCTCTTCTGAGACACCTTCGATTTCAAATAACATTGTGCCTGGCTTGATTTGGGCAACCCAATATTCCACGCTACCCTTACCTTTACCCATCCTTACTTCGAGTGGTTTTTTAGTAATTGGTTTATCCGGAAAAACTCTGATCCAGATTTTTCCACCCCGCTTGACATGACGACTGATAGCACGTCTAGCCGACTCAATTTGGCGGGCTGTCATTCTACCACGACTTATAGACTTTAATCCATATTCACCAAAGCTAACAGAAGAACCACGTAACGCAGTTCCATTGTTTCTACCAGTGTGTTGTTTACGAAATTTTGTTCTTTTTGGCTGAAGCATTTTATTTCTCCGTCAACTATTTCTTAGAATCAGAGTTTAAAGACGCTGTATGTGCATCAATATCAAAAACTTCACCTTTGAAAATCCAGACTTTAATACCTATGATTCCATAAGTTGTCTTTGCTTCGGCAGTACCGTAATCGATATCCGCTCTAAGAGTATGCAAAGGCACCCGGCCTTCTCTGTACCATTCAGTTCGGGCAATTTCCGCACCATTTAAACGACCGGCAACTGTAATTTTAATGCCTTCAGCACCCAAGCGCATGGTATTGGTCACTGCTCTTTTCATAGCGCGACGATACATGATACGTTTTTCCAATTGCTGAGCAATGCTTTCAGCTACCAAATAAGCATCCAACTCCGGCTTTCTGATTTCTTCGACATTCAATTGAACCGGCACACCCATCAAATCAGAGATGCCTTTTCTTAAAATATCGATGTCTTCACCCTTTTTGCCGATAACTATCCCTGGTCTTGCAGTATGAACAGTAATATTTGCATTGTTAGCAGGCCTATTAATCTGAATCCTGCTGACAGAAGCATGTGCCAATTTCTGTCTTATATACTCTCGAACCTTCAGATCCTGTAACAGAAAAACGGGGTAATTCTGGCTATTTGCATACCATCTGGATGTCCAATCTTTAACTATCCCAAGGCGTATGCCGGTGGGATGAACCTTTTGACCCATTTTCTACCTCTATTAATTTTCTGCTACTTTAATGGTTATATGACAAGTTCTTTTGAAAATATGATTTGCACGACCTTTCGCTCTTGCACTCACTCTTTTCAACGTAGTTCCTTCGTTTACAAAAACCGTAGAAACTTTCAATTCATCAACATCTGCATTTTGATTATGCTCTGCATTTGCGATCGCTGACTCTAGTACTTTCTTAAATACACCAGCAGCTTTCTTGGAGCTAAAAGCCAACAGATTCAAGGCCTTCTCAACTGGCAGGCCGCGAATTTGATCACCGACTAATCTGGCTTTTTGTGCTGAAAAAGGCGCATTACTTAGTTTTGCTGAAATTTCCATTTTAGCTCCTTAGCGTGATTTTTTATCTATTATATGGCCTTTATAAGTTCTAGTAGGCGAAAACTCACCTAACTTATGACCAACCATGTTTTCTGAAATCAAAACAGGAACATGCTGTTTGCCGTTGTGCACTGCTATGGTTAAGCCTAACATATCAGGGCTTATCATTGATCTTCTTGACCAAGTCTTAATTGGTTTCCTATTATTTGTTCTCACTGCTTCTTCTACTTTTTTCAGCAGATGATGATCAATAAATGGACCTTTTTTAATTGAACGCGGCACGTCTGATACCTCTTATTTTTGCTTACGACGTCTAACAATCATATTGTTAGTCCGTTTGTTTTTTCGAGTTTTGTAACCTTTTGTCGGTGTACCCCAAGGAGAAACCGGATGACGACCACCCGACGTTCTACCTTCACCACCACCATGTGGGTGATCGACCGGGTTCATAGCGACCCCTCTTACTGTAGGCCTTACGCCTAACCATCTTTTAGCACCTGCTTTACCAAGCGAGATTAGATTGTGCTCTGAATTCGAGACCTCTCCAACCACACCCTTACAATCCGACATGACCTTACGCATTTCACCTGAACGAAGACGTATAGTGACATAAGCACCATCCTTTGCGACCAGTTGCACTGAAGTTCCAGCACTTCTAGCAAGTTGGGCGCCTTTACCCGGCTTTAGTTCAACACAGTGAATCGTAGTTCCCAAAGGCATATTACGCAAAGGCATGCAATTTCCAGGTTTAACCGGAGTGGTTTCAGAACTTAAAATTTCCTGACCAATCTCTATGCCTTTTGGCGCGATGATATACTTGCGCTCACCATCCTTAAACAATACTAAAGCGATATTTGCCGTTCTGTTTGGATCATATTCAATTCTTTCTACAACTGCAGGGATATCTGCTTTATCTCTTTTAAAGTCGACTACTCGATAGAATTGTTTATGTCCACCACCAATATGACGGGTTGTAACCCGGCCATTATTGTTTCGGCCACCGGTTTTATTTTTCTTTTCCAGTAGTTGTGCAAATGGCTTACCCTTATGCAAATCATTATTTTGTACACGTACTACAAACCGAGAACCTGGAGATGTCGGTTTAGATTTTAGAATAGCCATGCTCTTCTACCGCTCCTATTTTTTTAAATCAAGCTGTTGCTAATTCAATATTATGTCCAGACTGCAATTTTACGTATGCTTTTTTCCAGTCTGAGCGTTTTCCTAATGAACGTCCAAAACGTTTAATTTTGCCTTTTACATTTAGGACGCGAACCGAAGCCACTTCAACATTGAACATCAATTCAACTGCTTTTTTGATCTGGCCTTTAGTCGCTGTTTTTTGTACTTTAAATACAAACTGATTATTTAAATCAGCAGCATTGGTACTTTTTTCTGAAATAATTGGCGCATAAATAACGCTAGCCAATTTTATGTCTTGCAAATTCATGCCAAACAGCAATACGTTTTTTTTTTTTTTTTTTTATGCATGCCTCAACTAGGGTTAGTTGCCTTGCTTAATTAAAAATATAAAATATAAAAAATGATTTGTTTTTTTAAAAATTTTATTGAAAACTAATTAAAAACTACGTAAATTATATTTAAATAAAGGTCTTTAGAGAAAGAGTACATAATTTTCTAATATGGGTTTCTCTAATTGTGAATTTTTAAAATCTAAAATAAGTATCGAAATCTAATAAAGCCATGAAACGTTTTCTGTTGGAACTTGTATATGTGTGTTGTTAATATCTAATATACCCAAAATAAACCACTGGATAGCGCAAATGAATTGTGTTGTTGATGTATAATAAAATTGCATATATAAAAAAACTGCTCCTTGTACAACAAGTAAAAGGCTAGTAACAAAGCTGGAAATAAAATTTGGTTTCGGCGATTTATAATCTATAATTAAAGGTATAAGTGGCAAC
>CAVUMJ010000270.1:0-7890 GCA_963741375.1 uncultured Pseudomonadota bacterium | reverse complement strand
GCGCCAAAACCGGGAAACGGCCTATAAATTCCGGTATTAAGCCAAAGCGTTTTAAATCATCCGGCTGGATGGCGTTCAGCAATACTTCCAATGCCGGCTTATCATCCGGATTGCTGACCTCAGCATGAAAGCCAATTTCGGTTTTCTGCG
Organism: uncultured Pseudomonadota bacterium; assembly: GCA_963741375.1. Taxonomy (GTDB): domain Bacteria; phylum Pseudomonadota; class Gammaproteobacteria; order Methylococcales; family Methylomonadaceae; genus Methylomonas. Next base: position 7,740 of record CAVUMJ010000270.1, on the reverse strand, counting down.
GTTTTATGCGCTTTTCCACATGCTTTTCCAAGCCAGGGAATGCGCCACCGGCAATAAACAGGATATTCCGGGTATCTATCATTGCCGTATCGCTACCGCTATGATCCTTGCGGCGTCCTTTTACCGACACTTTGACCTGAGAACCCTCAACCAGTCTTAGCAAAGCCTGCTGCACGCCTTCTCCTGAAACATCGCGAGTACCGATTGATAATTCCGGGCTACGGGCAATTTTGTCGATTTCATCAATATAAACAATACCCCATTCGGCTTTATTGATCTGGCCATCGGCGACATCCAGCAAACGCACCAGAATGTTTTCAACATCATCACCAACATATCCTGCTTGAGTCAATGTAGTGGCATCGGCAACCGCAAACGGCACCCCCACAATCTTGGCCAATGTACTGGCGAGCAGGGTTTTTCCGGTTCCGGAGGGCCCAATCAATAAAACATTGGATTTTCCTATTTCGATGCTTTGCTCACCATTACCCAGATTTCCGGTTTTATTGCTTTCCTGTTTCAAGCGTTTGTAATGGTTATATACCGCTACGGATAAAATCTCCTTGGACAAATCCTGGCCAATGACATATTGATCCAGCAATGCTTTAATGCCTGCAGGCTTAGGTAAGTCTCCCTGCATTTCTTTAAGTTCCTTTTTCTTTCCCCAACTGGATACTACCTGACTGGCCAGCACTACGCAGGCTTCACAGATATGGCCTTCAATACCGGCTATCATCGGTACTGCCGCCGAAGCTTCCGTACCACAGAACGAACAATGTTTGAGTTCTTTTGCCATATCTAATCCTCGCATATGTTTTTGTTGCCGCAGCAACGTTTCAAACGTTTAGGATGCAGCCTACTACATCCGGTTAAAAGGGGTAACCTGCCAAAATCAAAAGCTTCACAACCCCTGTTGCTTCAATACCGGCAAACTTGCCAGCCAGGTGCGCTGGCAAGTCCGCCGGTATCTATCCTGCATCAACTGCCTGATCTTGGGTGTGGCTTTCTTTAACGAGATACTTTCAGCATGAATGATCTTTTGGCACTGAATCAAATGAAAACCCACTTCGGTTTCCACCACATCGCTTACTTCGTTTTCTTTTAATTTAAACAAAACCGCATCCAACTCCGGATAGAGCTTGCCATGAATAACCGTTCCCAATTCTCCGCCATTCAAAGCAGTAGGGCATTCAGAATTTTTTAGAGCCAAATCAGCAAATTTATGCGGTTTTCTTTTTAAGGTTTCGGCAATTTCTTCAATGCGCTGTTTGGCGGTTTCACGGGTGTTTTCAGGAAAATCAGGATTAATGCTGATTAAAATGTGTCTGGCGACCCGCTGTTCCGGCTTGTGGAACTTCTCCGGATGGGAATGATAAAAAATTCCGATTTCAACTTCGTTTACCTTTGGGGAATGAGATGCCACACTTTCCAAGACCGCATTCACTTTGCATTGCCGAAATAAAGCCGCTCTCAACAATTCCAAATCAAGACTATTGGCTGCCAATGCTGCCGTAAAAGACGCTTCGTCTTCAAAACGGCTTCTTACTTCCGAGACAGCTCTTTCCAACTCCTGTTCGGTTACAATCACACTAGCCGCTTCTGTAGAGTTAATGACTCTGGTTTCGATTTCATATTCGTTTTTAGCCTGTCTTTGCACCTGTTGCAATTGCGCAGATTCCAGATCCGCAGGCGATCTGTTAAACAAGCTTAACGCTGCCCGCAACAAAGTATAAGGCTCTATGTTAGCATCGGAACTCTGACTCATCATTATTCCTCCGGTTCTCTAAAATTTTTCGGATCTGCCGGTTCCAGAACCGACTCAGGCACTTGTAAAGTCCTGCCTGGAAAACGGATATGGTACTGAATAGGCTGCTCTCCCCGCAAAATCTTCAGAACTTCGCCTTCAGAGCCTTTATTAACTATAATCTGGCCTTGAACACCTAAATCGATTTTGCAAACCACTTTGTCTCTAAACTCAAAGCGGCTGGGATTCCAAGGGGCGTCAGCCGGGATCAGCTCCTCCGCCCGGCAACCCACCATGCACCCATGATCCAGAAAATGCACGGTATAAATAACTTGGTCCTGCAAAAAAGTGCCCACTTCAATCACATTACCGACACTACCGCGCCTGATCAGCAAATCACCTACCTCCTTACCGGGATAGGTGCCGTCGTTGCGGACGTTACGGGTAACCCTGACCCGCTCGCCAAAATCGAAACGTTCTTCGTCAAATCTTTCTTCAATCATGTTTGGATGTCGTTTAATGAAACAAACACAGTTTGTGGTTCTGACATTTTAAAAACCTTAAAGACTTTTTCGGTTTGCGCATCAGACTCCGTAAAATCCTGATATGCACGCAGCAGCAATTGTTTGTAAACAGCTTCTCTGCTGGTTTCATCTTCAGGCATATGTTCCGCACCCTTATCCATATAATCGTGAAAACGTTGCAAAATGTGTAACCTGTTGACATGCACCACGCTTGCATCGAATTCCAACTGGAAATAGTTAAGAAAATCTTCTGCTGACTCAAGTTCTTCGAGTTCTTCTTCCAAACTCATCGTCTTACCTCGGAAGCATAATGTGATCAATGCCGCCGGCATCACCGCCGATAGCATACATTACCAATAAAACCAGCAGCATCACTGAGGTTTGCGCTAAAAATGGATCGGATTTTTGTTTTAACATGACAAACTCCTTCAAGTTACTGTCAAAAAGTGCACTACATAACAACGCTTAAGATTTAACCTGGTTTAATATCGATCAAACTCTTGCCGAAAAGACACAAAATCAACCTTGACCACTGAATCCTGCCGCTGAATCACCAGATCCAGCAAGGCTGCAGCGCCTATACGGTCTTTTTCATCCAGCTCCACCAATTTTTCAAAAATTTCTCTGCTTAAATCAAGGTTTTCCATACGCATATTCAGGAATCCAATCGATTTCAAAGTAAACAAATACAATCTGATTCTAGTTAACAAAACCTTATCTGCGCTGGTAATATGATTAAGCTCCAACACTCGCCAATCTTCAGGAAAATCCAGGCCACGCCGAATCAGTTCCAAGGCTTTTTCCGATATCAGCAAGGCTTCCGGCAAGCGGTGCTGATAATAATAAAATCGATTCAGCCCTACCAAAACATTTAACGATTCCGGAGAACGCAAATAAGCCTTTAATAACGGTAACTCGGCTTCGCCACTACTATACAAATCTGAAGCGAATTTAATTAAATCCCGGACTTCCTGAGTATCTTCAGCCTCGAAATACAAATCCTGAGGTTCAAATTGCAGTAAATCCATTAACCACCGCCTGCGGCTTGTTTCAGAATAATCACCTCTTCACCGTGACAGAAGGTTTCCGCATCGCAAGAACCACAGTTTTCTTCTGCCATTACAAAGCGTTTTTGCTGCTCTTCCAGTTGATCAAGACGTTCCACCAGACAATTGATGGCTTTGCCTATCGGATCAGGAATTAAGTGATGATCAAGATCAATACCTGAAGGATTTTGAATTTTCAAACCCTTGCTTTGAATAATCCGCCCAGGAATGCCTACTACGGTACAACAGGGCGGCACATCCTTGGTTACCACCGAATTTGCCCCCACCCTAACATTATTACCCAGCGTAATGGCTCCCAGTATCTTGGCGCCTGCACCGATTAAAACATTATCTCCCAAGGTGGGATGGCGTTTTTCCTTATTCCAGGTCGTGCCGCCCAAGGTCACGCCATGATAAATAGTGACGTCATTGCCTATTTCAGAAGTTTCGCCGATCACAACACCAGCGCCATGATCGATAAAAAACCGCCTGCCGATTTGAGCTCCGGGATGAATATCGACATTGGTAAGCCAACGGGCCATTGCCGCCAAAACCCTGGCCGCCAGTTTCCAGTCAGCCTGCCACCAACGATGACTTAACCGATACAACACCACAGCATGCACGCCCGGATAGGCCAGCAACACTTCTACCACACTGCGTGCCGCCGGATCGCGGGCAAACACGCAGTTAACATCCTCACGCCACTCCCTCCATAGTTTGGCTATGAAGTTTGAGCGATTAGGATAAAAAAACATCACTTCACCAAACTCCAAGTGGTTTTCCCCGGTAATGGCACACCAGGAATACGAAAGAAAGTACCTGGGTAACGATCATCCGGAACTGGCGGTTGCTCAGATAACTGCGGTTGTGTTGTTTGGCTACCGGTTGGCAGAGTTGACTTTGATTGACTGGACTTCATCTTGTACCTCACTAAGGATTATAAGAGTTGATACATTTCGTTCGGTTTTGGCGAACGTTTATTGGCGCTAACAAACTGGCGAATCTGTGGTAACAGCCGGCCAGCTACAACATCATCTATCTGAATACCTATTTGTTTGTAAGCATAAATCACCCCCTGCCGCCCGGAATGCTTGCCCAACACCAGTTGATGACTACGGCCCAGCAAAGCTGGATCAACACCCTGGTAATTTTTGGGGTCTTTTAATAAACCATCGACATGGATACCGGCTTCGTGACTAAACACATCGCGTCCTATCAAACTTTTACGGCTGCCTATGGTATCGCCGGAAGCCGTGGCAACCTGATGAGACAAAGCCGGAAAGTTACGCAAATCCACCCCGGTTTCTATACCGTATAACTGTTTTAAACCGACTACAGCTTCTTCCAAAGCCGCATTGCCGGCTCTTTCGCCCAAGCCGTTGACAGTAGTGTTAACGTGAGTAGCTCCGGCAACCGCTGCAGCAAGGGTATTGGCAGTTGCCAGCCCTAGATCATCATGGGCGTGCATTTCTATATCCAAATCAGTATGGGTGCGAAGAGTACGAATGGCATCCAGCACACCGAATGGTTCCATCACGCCAACCGTATCGGCAAATCGAAATCTGCAAGCTCCGGCCTGTTGCGCCGCCTCAGCCATTTGCCAGAGAAAATTGCTATCTGCCCGTGAAGCATCTTCCGCCCCTACACAAACCCGCATGCCTGCATCAACTGCGATTTTCACGCAAGAATCGATAGTTGCCAACACCCATTGCCGACTTTGTTTAAGTTTATGCTGAATATGCTGGTCTGATGCGGAAATGGATAAATCCACCATATCCACACCTAAGCCCAAACAATACGGAATATCTTCCTGACGCATTCTGGACCAGACCAGCAGATTGCTGGACAGGTTTAAGCCGGCAATAGCCTTGATTGTATCCCGCTCCAAATCACCCATGACCGGAATACCAATTTCCAGCTCCGGCACGCCCATCGCCGCCAGTTGTTGAGCGATGGCAAGCTTTTCTTCCAAAGAAAACACCACTCCTGCCGATTGTTCACCATCGCGGAGGGTGGTATCGTCTATGATGATGCTGCGGGGTTGACTTTTCATCGGTAAATCCAATATAGCCTTTGCAAGTTTTGATTAGTTAGGCATCTTTTTGCCTTTAGTTTGTATAAAGCAAAACACTTGCCAAGTGTGGGAATTTAGGAAATTAGCGGCTTTAAACAGGGAAAGAGTGCGACAACGAAGATAAATAGTCACATTACTGACATGACAAGCCTGACTTGGCCTGAAATATTTGTCGTGTTTGCGACAATTTTGTGAGCAAGGAAATGGATAGTACTTAGAACCTAAAAACTGTCCACAGTTGTAGCAAACGTATTATCCGGTTTTTTCAGTACTTGGAATGTAATAATTCGATCATATTTTGCATTATATTCAATGCATGATACTATAAAACTTCATTTCCGCACTGTATTCGATGCATTATGAACTTAAATGTAATTGGTTCCCAAATCCGAACAGCCAGAAAAAAAAACAAAATCACTCAACAAAATCTTGGCGAATTGCTGGGTATGAGCAGAGCAACCATCTCCGGAATTGAAAACGGCACAATTCGGGAAATAGGCATACGCAAGGTTATTTCAATTTGCGACACTTTGGGGATAGAACTAATTGTCAGAGAAAAATCCCGCAGACCTACTTTACAGCAGCTTTTACAAGAAAACGACCATGCTTAAAGTCCATGTCGAAAATACACCCGTTGGCAATCTTGTCAGATCGGATATGGAACGCGGCAAATTTTATTTTAGCTACGATTCCCAATGTCTGCCGCACAATGCCGTGTCACTCACCATGCCTGTAATAAACGATCCTTATCCTTTTAATTACAGGCATCAGCTACATCCAATTTTCGACATGAATTTACCTGAGGGTGAGCTTGGCAAACGATTGCGTCAGCAATTTAGTAAAGCTGTGCCGAACTTTGATGATTTGACTCTGCTAAAGATCGTCGGAAAGTTTCAGATCGGCAGGCTACGTTTTGTGCAAGCGGGAGAAATCTTTACCGATACACCGGCGCATAGCTTAGCTGAACTGATTAAACATGACGGCGCCGAAGGATTGTTCGAAAGCTTGCTTGATCGATATGCAGTCTATTCGGGTATTTCCGGGGTTCAACCTAAGGTTATGTTACGCGATAGTGCGTCACCCAATATTGGGCGGGTGACTCACCGCGATGCTACCCACATTGTTAAGGCATGGACAAGTGAACATCCATATCTTGCCGCTAACGAATTTTTTTGTCTTCGCGCCGCCCATTATTCCGGTATTGATGTGCCTTCTTTCAGGCTATCAGATCATGGCAAGTTTTTAATTGTTGAGCGGTTTGATCTTGATCTAAACAATGACATTTATTTTGGGTTTGAAGATTTTTGTGTGCTAAACGGCAAAACATCAGAACAAAAATATGATGGCTCCTACGAAGGCGTTGCCAAGCGCGTCAAAGAATTTGTTACGCCAAAACAAATACCGGCAGCACTAGAAAGTTATTTCAAAATACTCGCCTTATCCTGTGTAGTGAAAAACGGCGATGCTCATCTGAAAAATTTTGGGGTGTTGTATGACAACACCGAAGGCCATATACGGCTCTCACCAGCTTATGACATCATTACAACCACAGCATACAATCCGAATGACAGCTTGGCCTTGACTCTTGGCGGCTCAAAGCGCTGGCCGAAGGCCAAACAGCTGACAAATTTTGCATGCCAGCATTGCGGCATGACTGAGAAAAACGCAAACGAGCAAATTGGCAAGATTTATCAAGGTGTCGAGAAAGCAACTGTAGAAGTTACTGACTACATAAAACATAACGGTTCATTTCAAGAAATTGGTTCCAAAATGTTGATGGAGTGGGCAAAGGGACTGGAATTATCGGCCAAGATACGGTAAAAAATGTACATCTACGTGTTTACAATCTCTGTAAAATCACCTAATGTAAATTTGCAAATGGAGTTTCCAATGCACACCACCAGAATTTTCAAAAACGGCAATTCGCAAGCCGTCCGCATCCCTGCCGACCTAGCTTATGAACGGATAGACATCGAACTGGAAATTGAACGAGAAGGCGATGAAATCAGGATTCGCCCGGCCCGCCGATCACTCGCCGGCATACTGGACAAGTTCGCCAAGTTTTCCCCGGATTTCATGACCGAAGGGCGTGAAGACCATGAGCAAACGGAAAGAGACCCACTGTAATGCCACGCTACATGTTAGATACCAACATGTGTATCTACCTTATGAAAAATCAACCGGAGATAGTCGCCAAACGATTTGCACTATGTTATGTCAGCGACGTGGCAATGTCTGCAATCACATTCGCTGAATTGGAATACGGTGTTGCTATGTCAGCAGATCCATAGTGATGTGTCAATCCACGCGCCCGCGTGGGGCGCGACGTGTCTAATCCAATCCCGTGGTCGT
>CAVUMJ010000269.1:0-16383 GCA_963741375.1 uncultured Pseudomonadota bacterium | reverse complement strand
AGACAATGTACATTTGCACGGCCCGCTTGATGTGGTGCAAACTGAGAACGGCCATTTCCTGGTCGCCAACTCAGACGGCTCCAATGTCGACCCAAATCAACCCAGCGAGATTGTCGAGTATAATGGTAATGGCGAATTCGTCCAGCAGTTCTCGGTTGACCCTAACAACGGCGGCGCGTTCGGCCTGACCTTGTCAGGCAAAGAAGGCGGCAGCCGCATTGCTTACGTAGACGACAACCAAAACAACGTCACCATCACCGGCATTGTGGCTAAATAAAGCTTAAGGGAAGGAGTTGTGACTAGCGACATTCCCTCTTTGAAAAATATTTGCTCTACCATAACTCAGCAAGTTCGAACTTGCTGAGTTGCTTTATTCCCATCGTTTCCCACCACCAATTAATTTCCCATTCATCGATTCAACACCGCTCATAAAAGAAATCTATCTTTGATATCATAAGGGTAAGTGCTTGATAAGTGGTCATGAATATTCACAAGAATATATACGAGCTAAAACCAAATATTTACTTCTAAATTGGTTCTAAAATTTAGAATCTAAAATCTGCCGGATTTTTTCACTATTTGTATCAAAAAACTTATTGGCTATAACTGTATATAGGTTAGAAAAAAGACGAAAAACTCCGTTTACCTCTTTTCATCTTGAAACGGTATTTCGTATTTTTACGAAATACCGTCATCAATCTGCGCCACAAAACGCCATACCAAGTGCCTTCTTAATTTTTTATTCGTTTATTATCAATGTATTAAATAACTTCCCATAAACAGGCCCCCTAATTGCTCTTAGGTAATCATTCGGTCCTTAACCTTATGAAAAATCACTGTTACTTAAATAAATTAGAAAAAAGCCCTTGGAGAGCTAGCCATGTACAAAACAACTACACCAATAATCAGCAAAAAGTCCGCTCAACCCTTCAACAGCCTCAGAGCAAACCGGATTTTAAAATGCTCAACTGAGTTTTTTAGGATAAACCAACTTAAACTGGCAAAAATCATAGTGATAGTCAGTATGGCTTGTAATATTCAAATCGCCAATGCTACAACGCCAGTCTTCATGGCTGAAACAAACATAGCGGATATTCAACTTGTAATCACTCAAACTGGCCGGCGGACCTGTAGCAATCTCGGTGCTTGCATTAGCAACGCATCTACTAATCAAGAGATAATATTCCCGTCAATCATTCACGAAACTTTGAATCCGGCCAAGTTAAGCGTCACTGCCGGCAAACAAACTAATCCAGCAAAAAACAGCCGGACTGATGATGCTTTGTACCATGAACTACTGGTTAAGCTTCATCAGGATTTTACCGTCGCAGCCAATACTGCCAAAACCAATATTTTGGCTTCAGTCCGTTACTCATTGAATTTAAATAAATTGTCTGTAAACGACGAAATTGGCATAAAGGTAATTCCTTTACCGGTTGCAGTGTGGTTTTTTCTATCTTGTTTTCTGATAATGCTGTACCGGAAGGCAAAAAGCACTCCTCGTGGTTACAGACAAGACTGAAGAATTTGCTTGGTATAGATACGGAATACCGCTTTCCGCCTAAGTTTTAATGTATGACAAGATGTGTGACAAGATGTCGTCATCCCGTTAATAATATGTTATATTTTCAATAATTCTAAAACTCAGGAATGAGTCTAAACCAAGTCAGGATTTTTAATACGCAATGAGCTTTTAGCCCCAAGCGTTTGTATGCTGGTGAAAAACAGATAGCAAAGATTAGTGTGGATTTATAGTCATTTGTAGCAAAACGAAAGTTTGGACGAATCTGTGCAGCCGAAGGCATGAGTAGTCGTGTAGTTTTTGCCGCTTATTGAGGCCAAGATGCCTTTAAAAATTAAGCTTACGCAAAAAATAATGACTTTTAAAACTAACTTTCGAACCCTGTCAATAAAATGCTAGAGAGCAAGTATGCCGCAACCTGACTTTCCTGCTCTGATTGTTACAATGGTTCGCCGGTTATGCATTTTGTTTTTCTCTTTACTAGCGTCCACCTTGCCTTGCAGCGCATTCGCATCCGGACATGCCGAACATTTGCTGGTCCAGCAACCAGACGACTTTCAAGGTGATTTATTGATTTTCCCTGATTTGACCGGGGTTAGCCGTATTGACCAAGGTCCGTTGGAAACTCTACACGATAATCAGTTTATTCCGGAGCTAAATTTATTTTATACCGCTGACTATAAGCGCTTTCGCTTTTTAGGAGAATGGCTGGTCAGCAACCTAACGCATAATCTAGAGCGCTTTCAACTAGGTTTGCATCTGGGCGAATCCAGCCTTTGGTTAGGAAGGTTCCATAATCCGATTGGTTATTGGAATATGCAATTCCATCACGCCGCTTTTTTGCAGTCTACCACAAGCCGTCCCGGCATTATGGCGTTTGAAACGCAAGGAGGCGTCATTCCCAACCATTTGACCGGCTTTTTATGGGAAGGCGTACATGAATTCGAACAAGCCGGGGTCTATTACACCATTGGCGCCGGCGCCGGCCCACAGTTAAGTTACATGCTTTCCCCTTTAAATCTGATTGAGCCTGGCGGCGCGCACCGGCCGGCAGCCACTTTTCGTCTGGGATATCAACCGATCAGCTACGGGATCAATGAAATAGGCATTTCCGGCGCTTATACGGAAATTCCCGCTCAAGGCTTGGCCATAACCGATGTCAAACAATATGTTGCCACTACTTATGCCAACTGGCAATTTGAGAAAGTTCGCTTCCTCAGTGAAATAGTTTATGCCAATAATCACATTGATAGCTACCTGATTCCTCAAACAACCAGCGATTTTGCCAATGCCTACGCTCAGCTTGATTGGGGCTTTACGTCCGACTGGACATTAATTGGCCGAATTGAAGGAACCTACTCCAAACATAATGATCCTTATCTTGATTTATTCCCTAAATATGTGCAAGATCGTTTCTTAGGCGGCATACTTTATAAAGTCAATCATAATAATTCCTTAAAGTTTGAAGTTTCGCGAGATTATTTACGTGATGATCATTTCGAGCAAATGATGGCTCAGTGGAGTGCTATTTTTCCATGAAATTCTTTCGCTGCCTCTGCCTGATTGGTCTGTTTATTTTTTTGAATAGCCAAATTATTCAGGCGCTTACTCGTCAATCTTTGGTATTAGCAACCAGCACCGAATCATCTCTGCCTGCTCTAACAGTGCAAGAAGCCAGAAAGCTTTTTCTAGGCATGCAGATTCAAAAAGCTGGCGCACATCCGGTGCCGTTGTTAAATATCAGCGACCCTCTAATTTTCGAAGTTTTTCTGCAAAATGTGGCATTCATGTCTGCTAGCGTCTATGAAAATCAGTCTTTGTCCGTAGTATTCCGCTTAGGCGGGAAACGGCCGGAAAGGTTTGACGACCTGAAAACCCTGGTAGCTGCATTGCAGCAAAATCCCGGGACTGTGACTTTTTTGTGGGAAAATCAAGTGCGTGAAAATGAAGGCATCAAAACAGTGAATGTATTATGGCAAGGTTCTCTAGAGTAAGCCGGTTTTTATATAGTTTTAATGGCCGAATGATTCTAGTAGTCGTTGGTATCCATTTGTTGTTAGTCCCGGTGTTGCTGTTCGGGATATATCGGGTTATCAAACCGAGCCTGGAATCTCAGTTTGTAAATTTTGTACGGTCTGACGCCTTATTGTTTAGCAATTTGGTGGCGCCTAGGCTCAACCATGTTCAAGACAATGATCTCCAAGGCTTACTCGGCGAGTTCCTGTTAAATGGCCGATTGGTATATGCTGAAATAGTCACGGATCAAGGCATGATACTCGCAGACGTGGAATTGAATACCAAGCAGCAGTTTCAAGAAGATTTCTTTTTTGGCGAACATGGCGATGACATTTATTTTCTTGCCGTACCGATTACCAACCCGGAAAACGGTAAGGAATCTATTTTGCGGCTTGGCTATGATGAACGCCACATTCACCAGGAAATTTCCACGATTTATCAGCGCAGTGTTTATTTCGTAGCCATTTATATGAGTATGACTTTATTAGTGGTTTGGGTATTCGGTAGAAAACTGGTGCAACCACTTGAACGCTTGAGAGATGAGGCCGAGCAAATTGCTGCGGGCAATCATACCGGTAAATTCAGCTCAGGCACCAAAATCTCCGAGGTAGCCGCACTCGCCGAACATCTGGAAAAAATGCGGCTGGCTTTGCTAGCTGCGCGTGACGGAGCTTTACAGGCTGCAGGGGCGAAAACAGAGTTCTTAGCCAATATGAGTCATGAAATCCGTACCCCGATGAACGGCATCATCGGCATGATAGAACTGGCTTTGCGCACTGAACTAACCCCACGTCAGCGGGAATTTTTAAATTTAGCCAATGCCTCTGCGGAAGCTTTATTGCGCATCGTCAATGACATTCTGGATTTCTCCAAAATTGATGCTCGAAAACTTGAGCTTGATCATGCTCCATTCAAATTGCGTGAAAGCCTGGGAGATACCTTAAAACTTCTGTCAGGCTACTCCAATGAAAAAGGTCTGGAACTGATGCTATGCATTGATTCCGAAATACCGGATGATTTAATAGGCGACATTGGCCGTTTAAATCAAGTGATTATCAATTTGGTTGGCAATGCCATTAAATTTACCCAGCAAGGTGAAATTGTTTTACAGGTTAAGCCGGAATCCCTTGATCAACAACAAGTTTCTTTGCGGTTTTCCGTACACGATACCGGTATAGGCATTCCATCCGATAAGCAAAAACTGATTTTTGAGGCCTTTGCACAAATTGATGCCTCATCAACCAGAAAATTCGGCGGGACAGGACTAGGCTTATCCATCTCTTCCCGGCTAGTGGAACTGATGGGAGGAAAATTATGGCTGGAAAGTCAGGAAAATGTCGGAAGCACTTTTTATTTCACTGCGCGATTTGATCTGCTACTTGATAAAGAATACCAAAATCAACCTGCCGGCTTAGTTCCGGTAAAAGGCTTGCAAGTATTAATTGTCGATGATAATCCTGTCAATTTACGGATGTTCTCCGAAATTCTGAACGATTGGGGTATGCTGCCAACTACTGTTGATAGTGGTCAAGCGGCAATTGAGATATTGAAAAGCAAGGCTAGCAATAATGAAAATTTTTCCCTGGTGTTGCTGGACGCCATGATGCCGACAATTGACGGATTCATGGTCGCAAAATCCATTAGAGAAGATCAACGCTTTGAACCGGTAACCATCATGATGCTATCGTCAGCCGACCGCTCTGATGATTTTCAGCGCTGCAGTGAATTAGGCATTAATTTATACGTTCGTAAACCGGTAAAACATTCCGAATTGTGGAACGCTATTCAATCCGCCTTAACGCATTACCAAACCGAACCTGGTGTTTCATTGCCATCGGCGCCTGTCACCCGAACAAAGCCTTTAAATATTTTGTTGGCTGAAGACAACCCTGTCAATCAATATATGGCGGTAGTATTGTTGGAAGAACGCGGACATACCATTCAGGTAGCCAACAACGGGCAGGAAGTTCTGAATTTATTGGACAGCAACAGCTTCGATTTAATTTTAATGGATGTGCAAATGCCGATCATGGATGGTTTTCAGGCGACTAAAGCCATTCGGGAAAGAGAAAACCATACTCAAAATCACATCCCGATTATCGCCATGACTGCACACGCGCTAAAGGGAGACAAGGAACGCTGTCTGGCTGCCGGGATGGACGATTATATTTCCAAACCGTTTCAGGAACAGGAATTATTATCAAAAGTAGAATGTTGGGATAAGATGGAAACAAACAATAATAGCAATATCGATCAAGATAATCTTGAAACCCGGCAGGATTTAAAGCCGGCCCTGAATTGGCAAGCCGCCTTAGAGAGAGTTAACGGCAGGCAAAAGTTGCTATGCCAACTCATGAGCCTTTATCTGGAACAATCGGCCAAATTGCTGAATGACATTGGCGCCGCCATACAAACTCAAAATGGAGATTTGCTGAAATTATCCGCTCATACGCTTAAAAGCTCTGCCAATAGTATTGGCGCATTTACACTAGGAGAAATTGCCCAGGAACTGGAAACCTGTGGAGATCAATCGATTTTCACTGAATCAGCGGTAAATTTCGAGTTGTTACAGCAAGCTGCAAGTCAGTTGGAATCAGCAATACAAAATTATTTAAATGAAAATATTTGATAATTAAGGCTTTTGGCGCCGGATAGCTGACCTTACGCTGAATAGTTACAATATTTGAATAAAGCCAAGGTAAATGGAATGACAATAACAAAACAAATGACAAAATCAACGGTTCTAACGGTAGATGACAATCCTGTTAATCTGGTGGAATTAACTGATTTGCTGGATGAGGCCGGCTTTGTGGTTTTACGGGCAGAATCTGGCGAAACAGCCCTTGAACGAGCTGAATCGAACCAACCGGATTTGATTTTGCTTGATGTTTTGATGCCTGGCCTGGATGGTTTCACCACTTGTCAAAAACTTAAGGCAAACCCTGCAACCCGGGATATCCCGGTGTTGTTTATGACGGCTTTAACCGCTACCGCAGACAAGGTAAAAGGCTTTCAGGTAGGCGCCGTAGACTACATTACCAAGCCTTTTCAATATGAAGAAGTGATTGCGCGGGTACAAACTCATCTTACTCTGCAAAAGCTAAAACTTGAACTGCAAGAAAACGAGGAACGGCTTTCCATCATTTTTGGAAACACTATGGATGCAATCCTCACGATTGATGACTCAGGACGGATTACGATGTTCAATTCGGCCGCCGAACAAATGTTCCGCTGTAAAGCTACCGACTGTATTGGTGGCTCAGTAGACAGGTTTTTATCCCCCGAGCTTTACAAAACCTTGGCTAATTTCCGAAATAGCGTTCCTGCTCAACAAGCCATATGGATATCGGAAGGTTTGACCGCCAAGCGTGTCGACGATGAAATTTTCCCGATTGAAGCATCGCTTTCCAGAGTCGAAGCCAAAGGGCAACAGATGTTCATTCTCATCATCAGAGACATTAATGAACGTAAAGCCCGCCAACAAGCGGAAGCCGAATGCACCACCTTGCGCGGCATCAATCTTTACCTTCAGGAAGAAGTCATCGCCAGCCGGGAAGGTGAAGAGGTGATTGGTCATTCACCGGCCTTGCATCAAGCCTGGGAACTGGTTAAACAGGTAGCGGATACCGATGCGACTGTATTAATTACCGGTGAGACCGGAACCGGAAAGGAACTGATCGCCAGGGCTATTCATAATCTCAGCAAGCGTAAAGATAAAACCCTGGTAAAGTTAAATTGTGCGACTATTCCCGAGAATCTGGCCGAAAGTGAATTATTTGGGCATGAAAAGGGCTCGTTTACCGGCGCTATCGCCCGAAAATTAGGGCGATTTGAACTGGCGAACGGCGGAACATTATTTTTGGATGAAATCGGTGAATTATCCCTGGATATTCAAGCAAAACTGTTGCGAGTATTGCAGGAAAGCGAATTCGAAAGGGTAGGAGGAACACAGACATTAACCTGTAATGTGAGAGTTATTGCCGCCACTCACCGTGATTTGGCGCAACTTTCCCAACAAGGTAAATTTCGAGCCGACCTCTACTACCGCCTGAATGTGTTTCCAATTCATTTGCCGCCATTACGAGAACGTAAAGAAGATATTCCGGCATTGGTCAAGCACTTTATCAAAATATACTCTGCAAAATTCGGCAAGAAAATTAATTCCGTACCCGAGCGTATGATGGCGGATTTACAAAGCTATCTCTGGCCCGGCAATATACGTGAGTTACAGCATATTATCGAACGAGCCATTATACTAAGTAAAAGCAGCCAGTTAGCAGTTGTAGACTGTATAAATTTAATCGAAACCCCATCAACAGCGCCTATCATCACCCTGGATGAAGCTGAACGGATGCATATTCTTAAAACCTTGGAAGTGACATCCTGGCGAATTGCCGGAAATCAAGGCGCTGCCAAAATTCTCGGCGTACCCTCAACCACTTTGCGCTCAAGAATGGAAAGATTGGGAATATATAAACCTACCTGATGACAAGCGCATGTTTAATTTCATAAATCAGTTAGATTTCAGCTTTTAACTCCATTTGTGTCTCTACATTACCTAACTTTATCAAAAAACTTTGATTTGCCAATACTTTGGGGTCTAGCAAAGCAGATTTTGCCGATTTACCACCCCATAAAATCGTGACACAATTCGCAAATCGTTATAAGATGTCAACGATTATTGCTTTCTCATTTTTGTCATAAATAAGTGAAAGGAATGGTTTTTGCTTGGAGACATGAAACTGTCTGCTGAGTCTCCAAAGCATAGAGTCAAACAGAGGATAGATAGATGTTACAACTGAACGATGAAGACCAAGCCAAGAATAAGAGTGACCTGATCATTTCCAGACGCCGGTTTCTCAGCAATTTAGCCTGCGGCGCCTTACTCAGTATAGCCACGCCGACTCTAAGCCATGCCGCCAAAGGCAGATTTCACGCTCCTAAATCATTAGCATTTCAAAACATCAACACCGGTGAAAAGCTTAAACTCACCTATTTTGAAAAAGGCCGCTATATTAAACCCGCCTTGCGAGAAATCAATTTTGTATTACGTGACTATCGCACCGGAGATATTCATCCTATAGATATAGATTTACTTGATCAACTAAATGATATCAAGTTGATGCTGGGATTATCTAACCGTCCTTTTCATATCATTTCCGGTTACCGTTCGCCTTCAACCAATTTCAAACTGCATCATGAAAGCTCCGGAGTGGCGAATAACAGCCTGCATATGCTTGGAAAAGCCATAGACGTTCGGATAGAGGGAATAGATACCAAACGTATTCGAAATGCCGCATTAGCGTTACGCCGAGGTGGCGTCGGATATTATGATGAATCTAATTTCGTTCATTTAGATACCGGCAAGCTTAGAAACTGGGCTACCTAATCAACCATCAACGGTTGTACTTTTTACCACTACGATCTTATTAGCCGTTTTATCAATAGCATTCTTTAGCACAACGTCATAACCATAGATATCCGGATAAAATCGCAGCTTGTTATCCTGACCGGCATAAGCGGTGCTATAGTAAAATAATACTGGTATGGATTTCTTTAAACTAACCCGCTGGGTTTTTGGACCCGCCATAGCCTGTTCAATAGCTTTTTTATCCCAACCTTGTTGAACGCCTAACACAAATTCGGCGAGTTTTTCAGCATCCGCTACTCGCACACAACCATGACTTAAGTCACGACGATCCCGATTGAAAGCATATCTAAATGGCGTATCGTGTAAATAAACGTCATCTTTATTAGGGAAAATAAATTTGACTTTCCCCAGGGGGTTTTTTTTGCCTGGAAGTTGGCGCGCTCTGATACGGCCATATCGCAAATCTTCTACGATATTATCGGCTTCTTCAGAATCCTCATTAGAAATGCGTTCAACCAATTCAATTTCTTGAGTAGAAAGATAATTACGACCTGCTTGCATTTTAGGAACGATCTCCTTATCCATAATACTCCTTGGAATATTCCAGTAAGGCATAAACTCCAAGTATTTCATCTCTTGCCATAATACCGGTGTTTGATTTTCTTCTGCTTTACCAACAACCACTTTCATATTAATGGCATTCTGATCATCAGGAGAATTAAACGCCCATAATTGAAAAGCGGGTATGTTTACGAAAATTTGCGGACCGGCTGGCAGTTCCGGCAACCACCGCATACGTTCCATGGCCAGTTCAATTAAAGCAATTTTCTCATTGATGGTTTGATTTAACAAAAGCAGTGTCTGCCTGCCTATCACGCCATCAGCCTGTAAACCTTGCTGTTGCTGCAAACGGATAATGGCTGCTGCCGACACATCGTCATAAACCAGCTCCAAAACGCCGGTAACTTCCGCTTGCTGCGCTGTTAGTTCGCCCATTTCGCGTAAACGACGACGTAAAGCAGGTATTTGAATATCCATTTCTCCAGGCTTTATTGATTTTGGAAAGGATAATTTGTAATGCTGCTCTGAATCTATCTGTTGTCTATAACTAGCAAGCGCTTCTTTTAACAATTGATATTGCTTAGTTTTGGGAGCAACAATTTGCGGCAATTCATTTACGGATAAATGATCCAGATGAGTTTTAAGTAAAGCAACAACATTAAATGGCAATGTTGACCCAAATGGCAAAGGATAATTAAAGCTGTGAGGATCAATTTGTCCGCTATGTAAATCATGCAGAAATTTCAACAGTGAAATTGAAATTGCCAGATCATATGAAGCCATTTGCTGATAATCATTTTGAGGCAAAACTTTTAACTGTTGTAAAGACTGCTTCAATTGCTCTGCATCGTAATTTCGCGGATTCAATCCATCAGAAGCCGCGTTATTTAAAATATCAATGGCGTCATTTAAATTTTTTTCAGAACGCCCCTCTCCAATCCAAATTAACTGTCTGAAATTTGGACGGTATAATTGCAGCAAATCTTTCATCTGTCCGGAAAAATCAGTCTGCTGTAATAAAGGATGTTGTTTGCTAGAAAGCAATGTGTCTAAAGTTTTCTTTATACTAACGGTTCTATTATCAGCAATTGCAGATTGAATAAAGCATGACAACAAAGCCAGACATAGAAAAAACCAGCGGATTCGCGGAACATTTCTCATAGAATGATTTAATGATGCATTAGGCTTCATGTAAGCTGGATGTAATACAGACGAGGTTGAATTATGCACTTATTGAGCATAAAGTGCTCGGCTAAATCATGAACAGTTTAACAAAAACACTGAATAAATATTAAGAAGTTGATAAGTTGTTTTTAACATCAAAGATGCCAATTAAGCTCTACCCCCCAAAATGCTTGGTTTAATTTAGATTAAATCCGGGGGGTTTTAGTAACATTATATCTTTTGCAGCATCAAAACATTTTCTGCAGACACAAAACAATTTTTGTTTTTTAACATTATAACTTCAACTAATAAATAGTTTGCAATTTCAAATTAAATTAGGCCTGACCAAACTATAAACAACTGCTCGAATTATCCAGCAACTAACAGCTGACTTCCTTAAGACAAAAAATTTCTGCTAATTCAAGCAAAAACACTCAGCAGGCCATTACTGACGACTGCTTGCCCGGACTCAATATCATCATCCGAACTGATCGATAGATTATTATCACTACCTGACTGAGCATTTTGACCCGACTGATTACCCTGGCCTTGTTGATTAGCAGCTTGGAAAAAACTACTAGTCTGTCTTTGATCAGTTTGTTGTTGAGAAACATTAACATCTAATAAACTTAATTGCTGCCCATTTAGCATTTCCCGCAATTTCGGAATGGCAGCCTCTATGGCATCTTTGACTTCAGAATGTTGAGTAATAAATGACACGGTAGTCTGTTGATTCTGATCAACATCAATTTTAATGGAAAGTGGACCAAGATCAGGCGGATTGATCTTTATTTCGGCTGAAGGAATATTTTGAGTATGCATCCAGATTAACTTTTGACCTAATTCATTATTCCATTCAGGATGAGTTAAATTTTGGGTCATAGTCATAGCAGGGGCCTGGGCTGTTGTTCCTGAACTTACAGCCTGATTAAGAGTGGATAAATTATTCAAGATTGTATTGGCGTTTTGCTCATTACTCGTGCTATTAGTTGACTGACTAGAAATAGTTGCGTCATTAAGAGCAGCAGCAGACGCTGGCATAGTATTGATTTGCGTGGTATCAGCGAAACTCGCACCTTGATTTAATTTAATTCCCGCCTTGGCAATTTCCTCAGAAAAAGTTGACTGATTAGCGGTCGATTCTGCTCCGACCGGACTAGTCGAAGCGGCAACCTCAGCTGTCTGAGATTGAGTTTGAATATTATTAACTGATTGCAAACTATCCGCAGATTGAGTTTGTTCCTGGTTTGCGGAACTTGACACTTGCAATGGCGTTTTAATTGCAGCATTTGCTAATGTTTGCGGCTGTGCCGGCTGAATAGTTGCCGCCGCTAGTGCAGCAGCAAGCGGATCTACTGTCTGTTGGGTTTGTTGGTCCTTGGAATTGACCGGCTTTTTTTGCAACGATGGGTTAACAGGAAGCGATTGGGTTAATAGTGACAACTGATCAGAATTCTGAGCTTGAACATCTGGTTGTTGTGCAGCCAAAGATTGCTGTGATAAAGCTGTAATTGTATCAGACAAAACCGCGATATCAGGCTGCTGCCCCGACTGCGAAATATCTTTTACATCAGAATTTTGTGGCTGAGTTGACTGACTGGTGGTGACATTCAATGCCGGATTGGCCGTGACAGCAGATGTTTCAGACTTCATGCCTTGCAAATACTGCATGACTTCAGATAACGTTTTTAAAGTATCTTCCAGATTGATACCCTGATTAGCTGGATTAGTTTGACTTGCCGTCGGCGCGTCTTTTCCTAATAAAGCGGCAAAGTTCTGCACATTTCCCGCAGGGACATCGTTTGCTGTCAAGCCATTACTAGACAACAAACTTAACAAATAATTGGAATCCATACTGGCATTTGCAGCATTTTTTCCATTAAGATTACTCAGCTCATTTTTAGTTGTTGCCCCTTGCAACAAGCCAATTTGCTGAATCAGACTAGTATTGAATGTGCCGGAGTTACCACTTGAAACCTGACCACTTTCTTGTGAAGTCCCGGAGCTTTCAGTATTGGTCAGCAATGAAACGGGATTGGAATTTTGTACAATCATAGTTTTTCTCCATGAGATTTATTCTAATCATGCATTTCCTGTACCAATTTTCGACTTAATCGTGAAGACCTTGCGTCCTGCTCAAGTTGCTCCAACTTATCTTGAACTTTTAAGTTTTGTTTCTGTTTCAGTTCTAAAAGCTTTGTTATGCTTTTAGTTCGCTGATGGCATTCTTCCCATTTTTTGCTTGCTCTTTGCACGTCCTGCTCGTAATTAAAAACCTGCTGTTGCTGACTATCGATGGCTTTGTCCAATTTTTCAGCAAATCTCCGAAACTCTAAAAACTGCCCGATATTAATACCGGATTTTTGTCTTTCCAATATATTGGATTCGTATTCCAATCGGTAATTTTTCAAGCTTAACAACTGATTTTGCAAATCCTGCAATTTTTTCCGGATATTGCCAATGACCATTAGAGCATCTTTTTCCTGACGTATATACAAATCACGAACAATGGTCAGGCGTTCAGTTTTTTTGTTCATTTCTCTTCGATCAGTGCTGTCAATTCGGACAAACTACGACTCATGTCAACAGATTCATTTAGATCCTGTTTTAGAAATTCCATAATCACCGGATATTTTTCTATGGCTTTATCGATACGCGAATCAGTGCCGGGACGGTATGCGCCAATGCTGATTAAATCACGATTTTGTTGATAGACCGAGTATAAACGTCTTAACTCTCTGGCCATTTGCAAGTGTTCAGATTCAACAATATCTGCCATAACCCTGCTGATTGAAGCATCAATCTCTATTGCCGGATAATGATCGGATTCCGCTAATTCCCTGGACAACACTACATGCCCGTCCAACACACCTCTGGCAGCGTCAGCAATAGGATCATTGAGATCGTCAGCTTCAGTCAGCACAGTATAAAAAGCAGTAATAGATCCACCATCTTCGGTTCCATTTCCGGCCCGCTCCACTAATTGCGGTAATTTTGCAAAAACCGAAGGGGGATAGCCTTTGGTAGCTGGCGGCTCATCAATGGCTAAAGCAATTTCTCTTAAAGCCTGAGCATAACGGGTTAAAGAATCCATAAGCAATAGCACATCCAAACCCTGATCCCGAAAAAATTCTGCAATACTAGTTGCCAGCAAAGCCCCATGTACTCGCATTAAAGGAGATTCATCTGCAGGTGTCGCAACAACGACCGCTCGTCTTAAGCCTTCTTCTCCGAGAATTTTAAGAACAAACTCATTAACCTCTCGACCACGCTCACCGATCAAGCCAACGACAACTACATCCGCATTAGTAAATTTTGTCATCATACCCAACAGCACACTTTTGCCCACCCCTGTTCCGGCAAACAATCCCATTCGTTGGCCACGTCCTACACTTAACACTGCATTGATTGATCGTACCCCCACATCCAGAACATCACGAATTGGTTTACGAGCTAAAGGATTAATGTTTGATCCCGCCAATGCAACTTTGGTATTAGTTCGTAATGGACCTTTGTTATCCAAAGCATTACCAGCGCCATCCAAGACTCGGCCTAAAAGACCATTGCCGACATTAGCTAAACTATTTTTGCCTAAAGGCGTCACTTTACAACCCGGTTCCAAACCAAATGTGTCGCCTGTTGGCATTAAATACAGACGAGATCCTGCAAAACCAACGACTTCGGCAGTAATTTTTTTTCCAGTCTTGGATTCTATCAAACACAAAGAACCAATTGCGGCCCTGCAACCCTCCGCCTCTAAAGTCAACCCAACCATTCGCGATAATCGGCCTGCAACCACAAGCTCCGGAGTATCGGCCAACTTCTGCCGATAAGACTTTAGCCTTTCTAACCAAAGATGACTACGCTCTGCAGAAGGAATCATCAGCCGGACTCCCCATTTAAAACTGTGGAAATCACATCTGCTATTCTACGCTCCAATGTAGCGTCAATATGAGATGATTCGGTATCCACAGCACAACCGCCACGAACAAAATCCGGATTTTCGGCGAGTTGCCAAATTGGCAAACTTTCATCAAATTTCAGTAATGAACGTACCAATTCCGCATCATCCGGATGTAAGGTAAGAGTGACTTTCTGGTTTGAAGACGGTAAAAATTTTATTGCTTCCCTGACCACCTCAACAATACGCTCAGGATTATGTTTTATTTCTCGACGCACGACTTGTGAAGCAATCGAAATAGACAACTGTACCAACTCTGTTTCTATCGATTCATCCAGTTTTTGAAAAGGTTGTCTAAGCGTTTCCATTAACAAAGCTAATTCAGTCGCACGTTTTTGCAGCAGGTGTACTGTATCGTCATAGCCTTGTTTGGAGCCTGACTCAATTCCTGCTTTCATGCCTTCATCAAATCCCTCTATTTTACCTTGCTCAAAACCTTCCAGCCTACCCTGCTGAAAAGCTTCGGCATAGGCTTGTTGTTGCATGTTTTCGATTTCTTCAACCGTAAGGGTTCGAGGAACGACGTCCGGTTCGATAGGTTCAGAGTGTCCTCCCCTAAAATCCGCCAATCCCGTCCAGATATTTAATCCTTGCAGTTCAGTATCGGTAAACTTTGCACTCTTAGACGAACTCATCGCCACCACCGCCACCCAGTGCTATTTCTCCTGAATCGGACAGTCGTTTAGCTATCGCCAAAATGTCTTTTTGCGCAGATTCAACTTCGCTCAAACGGGCTGGCGGTGCAGCTTCAAGATCATCTCTCAGCATTTCAGCGGCGCGTCTTGACATGTTAGCGAAAATTTTATCGCGCAATACTGCATCAACACCACGCAATGCTAAAAGCAGTTGGTCTGTAGAGACTTCTCGCAACAAGGTTTGAATACCCCGATCATCAACCTTGACCAAATCTCCAAATACAAACATTTTATCCTGAATACGCTGACTAAGATCAGAATCGGTATCGGCAATATCCTGCATCATTGGATCACTGATAGCGGATTCTATAAAGTTGAGGATATTGGCAGCGGCATCAATACCACCAATTTGCGAAGATTTAACGCCATCACTGCCAGTCAATTGTTTTTCCATAATATCATCCAACTCACGCAATGCAGCAGGCTGCACCCCCTCCAAAGTAGCGATTCTCATCAAAATATCAGAACGCATGTTCTGAGGTAATAAAGTCAGAACATCGGCAGATTGATCCGCATCCAGCAAAGAAAGAATGATGGAAATTATTTGAGGATGTTCAAGTCTGATCAAATCAGCAATTGAGCGTGTATCCATCCATTTCAATTGATCTATACCCTTACTGTTTGCTCCCAACAAAATACGGTCAATAATACTTCCGGCTTTTTCTGCACCCAGCGCATTGGTCAACATGTTTCTGATATATTCGTCAGAATCCAAACCAAGACCGGTTTCGTTCTTAATTTCGATAATAAATTCTTCCAGAACTTCATCAACCATAGTTGATGTAATTGGACCAAGCTGCGCCATGGTTGAGCCAACCAACTGAACTTCTTTTGGCCCCATATGTTTCAGAACAGTTGCAGCCTTATCCTGACCAACTGCTAACAACAGCAGAGAAGCACGTTGGGGTCGAGATAATTGTTTAATATCCTCAGCCATCTTCTTTCAACCATATTTTAATTACTTGAGCGACTAGTTTAGGATCTTCGTCAATCAATCTTTGCACATATTCCAGACGTTTCTCATAACTTTGCGGAGCTTCCAGCAACAGCAAATCTTCAGCACCGGAAGAAATACCCAAAACCTCGCCAGTCT
>CAVUMJ010000268.1:0-6810 GCA_963741375.1 uncultured Pseudomonadota bacterium | reverse complement strand
CTGTTATTGTTAACGTCTTCAACCATACGTATTGCTATGCCGGTGGCAAGGTTCTCGGCGGCCCAGAACCCCTCGCATTCGGCCATGGCCAGCATACTGAGTGCGAACCATTTGCAGCCAGGCACAGGCTTTCGCCAGGATAATATTGCCAGCAAAACCGCCATGGCGGCGCCAAGCAGCATTATCACGTTCCCCGGGAGCCACAGGGATCAGACATCGAGCCCTTCAGCCTGGATGCTTCACCGGCGAGGGTGCGGTTCTCGGCCAGGAGACCGTGGCCGCTCAATTTTCCCTCGCGTAGCGGAACAGCACGCGCGGCCACGCGAGCATATCTCGCCACCCGAGCGCAGTCCGCCATCGGCGCGCGTGATCGTGCGTTACCTCACTGCAGAGTGGAGTCTAGCGCCGGGCTGGCACCCTGTCAATCGTTCTTTTGGGATAGAAACCCTAGCTGCTGAACAACGCTGGATGATGCTCCGGAAAGCCGATGCTCTGCGGATGCCGGCTCATGTCGGTCAGGCGCAAACTGAGGTTTTCCTGAATCACCAGCCCCAAAAGCCCTTTGCCTTGCGGGAACTCCCCTATCAGCTGCGCCTGTTCGTCGGTCATCCCGGTAAACACAAAATGTTTGAGTCCGCCGTCGTCGTCCAGAATGCTGATGGCGCCGTAATGCGCTTCCAGCAGTTTGGTTAAAGACTCTATGCCGCTTTGCAGCAAATCGGTTTGAAGCGAGGTATGTCCCAGCACCGTCAGTAAACTGCGCGAAGCCGTATGTAATTCGCTAAGCTTATCCGACCAGACAATAATCTGTTCGTGTTTGGCGTCCAGCAATTTAATTAATTTGGTGGTTTCCAGCCGGCACTGGTGCTCTTGATCCAGCAGAGCTTCGACAATGCTTTGCCGGGTGACAACGCCGAGGAATATTTTACGCTCCAACACCGGCAGCACATCCAGGCCATGCTCATCCATCAGCTTCAAAGCCCTTCGCACCCGGATGTTAGGCGTCACATAGACGTTTTTTCTATGTTCGGTTAAATCTGCAAAAATCCAGTCCGGATGCTGATTAATATCGCTGGATAATGCCAGTCCGCAAAAAAACCCGGTATTCACCGATTCTCTAAAAACCGCATAAAACGACTGGATGGCGCTAAATTGCGGGCGCTCTTCTTCCAGCACCCTGGCTACATTTTGAATCAGACAGTCCCTGACGATTAATTTTTGCATCAGTGATCCGACAGAAAAACCCTAATATCCATTTCGGCGTGCAAGACTTCATCAATACCCATCATGGGTTTGATGTGGTTTAACACAAATTCAATCAGACCTTCCTTGGAAACCCGTTTTAATATTTGCTGGCGCACTAAAATATCGGAAATGACATCGTCTTCCACTTCAATATGTTCAAAAGGCGTCTTCACTAACAACTCAACTGCCCGGCGCATGGCTATGCAACCGATAGCAGACTGCTTGCCCAAGACCAGCATATCTTTTAAAGGCGGGATAGCATATTCATGAACCTGAGCCGTGATGGATGTTTTTTTATTGATAATCATGAAATATTGTGTTAATAATTGAAAAACTCTATCCTGATGCCGTTCAACCTGTGACGCCCTCAGTTGAACAAGTTCGAACTTGCATGCCCAATCCTTAGCGGTTCAAGCTTGAAACATTCCCGAGTAAATAACTGCGGATTCCTGATTTAAGTATAAGTCGAATAACGATATAGTCAAATACAGACAAGCTGTAGGGTTTAATCAAGGCTGTGCCGATAAACAGGAAATCATAGCCTGGCGATTTATTTCCGCCAGTAATACAAGGCGGCGCAAAGCCCGGAGCCGACCGCATAAAGCTGCCAGGTTTCGCTTATGGCATAGGGATACAGCATCAAAGCGACGCCTATCCATTTGGGAATAGGCAATTCCATTTTTTTGCCGTAACGATAAGCAACAAAACCGATAATGCCGAACAAGATAGCGCCTGTTAAATACGCCGGAGAAGGCAGGGTTAAACCCATAGCCTCTAGTGTCTTTAGTTCTTCCATAACGGTTAGACCAATTGCAATTTAAAGACTCTGCCCAATCAGTAGTGATTAAGCTGATTGGCGATCAGATTATGTACGGTATTATATTCAGCGCCTATTGATGTAGCAACGCCAAATCGTATTGGTTTCCGGATCAAATCCAAGAATATCCCAAATCCGGTTTCAGGCTGGAACTTTTTTAGGCTTTCTGTCTATCAGCAACAAAACCACCAGAACAGCCAATAATAGCCATCCTACCAAAAAATTCGACTCGGCTTTAGAATTTTTCCCTTGTAAAAAATTTTTCTTAAAATTTTCTTCAATAAAATTGGCAATATTGGCTTCCAGCCCCACTTTCCGGAACAAAGCGCCGTTATTTTTCAGATTTTTTAAGTCAGCGGCTTGTCCTTGTTCGAGCTTGATCAGCTTCAACCCTGTGATGCCGCTGAACGAGTTGCCTGGCAATACTTGCGATTTAGATAATTCGCAGTCGCTGAGGTTAAATAGCGATTGGCTAATTTCCAGCTTGTGCGGCGCAACTACCCCGCAGTCTGCCTGCGCCAGACTAACCGGTAATAAAAACAACAAAATCAACTTTACCCAACTTTGCCGACAGAATCCGTTTACATTTGTCCGATTGCCATCAATGTTTCCGGACTTAAAAACCGCATACCACTTTTTCACTTAATCTTTTCCCAATACTTATACAGATACAGCTATACTGGCGTATTATAAAAATAATTATAATTGTACGAAAGTACATTTTTTATTATTTGTAAAATAAGTGATACAGGCATGCCTCGTCCACAGTCTTACGGCTACAGCCGCATTCAAACAAACGCGTAGCGATCCAACACCGAAGGTGACACTTTTCCCCGTTGTTCCGCCCCGGGCATCGCAGCGTTTAGCGGTTAAAGTTTCGTTGGGCAGGGTTTAGCGCCTATGCGGAATGCAAATTTGCCGACATGTGAGGTTTCGGCTATGAGCTGGGTTTTACAGCGTGTTTTTCAAGTCATCATCATTCATCAGCCTACGAGCGGGCTAAGCTATATACACCCTCAATCCAAAGACCCATCCGGCTTATTGATGCCGGCAAGCAGCTTCATAAAATCCTCCGCTCCAACCGGTTTGCCGAATAAAAAACCCTGATAGTTCAAGCAGCCATGCTGTTCCAGAAAGCTGCGCTGGCTTTCCGTTTCCACGCCTTCGGCAACCACGGCTATGCCAAGTGAATTAGCCATTGCAATGATAGTGCGAATCACCGACAAGTCCTCCTCGTTGTCAAACTCCAAAGTTTTCACGAAACTGCGATGAATTTTCAGCTGTTCCAAGGGCAAGCGTTTCAGGTGTTTGATAGAAGAGTAACCAGTGCCGAAGTTATCCAGCGCAAAGCGGATGCCAAATTCATTCAAAGCTGCAATTTTGCAGATCACGATTTCACTATTATCCAGCAGAATACTCTCGGTTAACTCCAGCCTGAGTCGGGCGGGATTGACGCCATGACGGTTAACGGCATGCAGCACCTGATTGACAAAATCCTGGCTCTTAATTTGTTTGGGACTGATATTAACCGACAGCACCAGCTCACGGGTAGCCGGGGAATCCTGCCAGGCCCTCAACTGCCGGCAGGCGTTATCCAGCACCCATAAGCCGATTTTTAAAATCAGATTGCTTTCCTCGGCCAATGGTATGAAATCCAAAGGGTAAACCAGGTTGCCGTCAGCATGCCGCCAGCGCAGCAAGGCTTCGGCGCCTATGATCTTTTGATCGGCGGTCGTCTGCAATTGATAATGCAATTGCAACTGCTGTTTGGGTAAAGCCAGACGCAGTTCCGATTCCAAGGAAGCTCTGGCCAGAATCGCCGCCTGCATTTGCGGATCGAAAAAACAAAAGGTATTGCGGCCGGCTTTTTTGGCCTGATACATGGCGATATCGGCCTGTTTTAATAACTCTTCTATATCGGTCAGGTGTTCGGAAAACAAGGTGACACCCACGCTAGGCGTGTAGTAATTGGTATACCCCCCTAAACGGTAAGGATTATTCAGACTGCCCATAATCTTGGTGACGATAATTTCGCAAAGCGCCGCCGCCTCCATGCGCTGCTCGCTTAACTCCTCCAGCAACACCACAAATTCATCGCCGCCCAGCCTGGCGACCGTATCGCCTTCACGCACGCAGGAAGCCAGCCGTTGCGCCACCTGTTGCAGCAATAAATCCCCCATATCATGCCCCTGGGTATCGTTCAGAGACTTGAAATTGTCCAGATCAATAAACAGCAGTGCGCCAAACTTGCCGTTGCGGGCGCTGGCGGACACCGCGCGTTTCATACGATTCACCAGCAAACGCCGGTTAGGCAGACAGGTTAAAGGATCGAAATAGGCCAGACGCTCTATTTCCTCCAGCGCGGAGGTGTTATTAGGGACCGCTATGTAAGCCCCGACATAGTTGATAATTTCACCATCCGGATTTTTGACGGTGGTAATGGTTAGATGCACTGGAAAAATCTGTCCATTCTTGTGTTTGTTCCAGATTTCACCATCCCAAACGCCGTTGAAATTCAAATGGTCCCACATTTCCCGGTAAAAAAAATTGTCGTGACAACCGGATTGCAAAATTTTCGGCTGTTTGCCGCATAATTCTTCAGTGGCGTAACCCGTCATTTTCACAAAAGCCTGATTAACCCGGACGATATTAAGATGAACGTCGGTCAGCAAGATACCTTCCTGGGCATCAAAAGCCGTAGCGGTTATGCGAAAATCCTGATCCATCTGATTTTGTCGTTGCAGGGCTTGTTGCAACTGGATTTTTCCGGATAATCCCTCCGTGACCACCGCCGCCAAATCGCTGCCGACACTTTGTTGAATATCCGTCCAGGCCTCGCTGCCGCCCCGGCAAATTTCCGTCCAGCTCAGCAAAGCCGTGTCTGCGGACAGCTGGCCGGCGGTTTCCGGCAACTGCAGCCATTGAGAATTCGGCTTGGCCAGCCACTGCTTATGAATCACAGTTTCCGGCTTTAGCCAGATGACGGCGTTTTTCATGTCGGCGCTGAGCGGTGTCGCCAGTATGCCTGCACCGGCTAGAGCAGACTCCGGAATGGGTTGGAAAAGACTGTTCAGCTGATCGCTGCATAGCGATACTGCGTTGCTTTGTTCGCTCAGCCAGGCCAGCAAGTCATCGGCTTCATGCCGTTTCGGGGTTATACCGTGCTGATAAAGTCTGCCTTCCACAACCACCAGAATGCCGCTGGCCTGCATGATCTGCATCAGCTCCGGCATGATGAATTGCAACAGGCTGTCTTCCTGCTCAAAATTGATATGTTTAATAAACTTGGCGACGATGTGTACGGACTGATTCACCAGCCGGCTCTGATACTGCAACTCTACCACGGATAATTTGGCGGAAACCATTTGGCACAGATAGGTCAGCGCATCGCGGACCGGGATATTCAGCGGCTTTTCCTGGAAATGCTGACAGACAACCAATCCCCAGATTTTACCGTTTTGCTGCAGCAAAATCCGCAAAACCGCCGCTGCGCCCTGACCTTTAAAATACTCGATTTGCACCGGCGAAAAATGCCGCAAGCCGACGCGGCTTAGATCAGGAACAATATCGTCCATAGAACTTAAATCCAAGCGCATAACCGCAGGGCTGGCATGAATATCCTGCTGATAAGACAGCGGATGATCAAGCGACAGCCCTTCGCGAAGCAAAGCCATGTCACAGGCGGGAAAATGCATGCCCAGGTAGCTATCGGCTGAAGCTTGAAGCGATTCCGCAATCACTTCGCCATGGCCATGCCTATCCAGTTTGATGACCTGGACACGATGAAAGCCGGTCACCGTACCGATGTGATCGGCCAGATGCCCATAACAATCCGGGGCATGATGGTCGCGTTCTATCAGGTTATTAAAACCAAAATGGATTTCCTGCAACTGCTTGATGGCGACATGATCCGACGGCTGCGGCGATTCCGGCCAAAGTTCCAGCAACAGATAATTGTGGTTCAGAAACACTTTGGAATGATAATGCCGCGGTTCTTGTTGAAAGAGGATTTGGATGGGGCCGGAGACAGTTAAAGCATCGGAAATCGGCTCCAGCAATTGGCTAAACTGGGTAAATGCGGTTTCATCCAGAATATTGACCAACGGCTTACCCAGCATGTCCGACAAAGGCGAATCAAAAAAATGCGGCGCATTATCGCTGGCTTGCAGCAGGTAATAGGGGTTTTCGGCCGTCAACGCCATCAGCATGCCGTGCGGCTGAATCCTCTCAAAATACTGCTCTGCCAAAACATTTCCCATTGCTAAATCCGGCCCTTCCTTAACCATAAACAAATAACCGGCAACCGCCCGGTTGATTTTTTAGTACGCGCAGCCGGAATGCAGGCCGGCAACCCTGCGCCATAAGTATTAACATACCGGCGTCGCCAGGTTTTTGATGTAGGCTTGCTGTTCCCATAAAAGTCCGCCAAGAAAATGCATTTTAATTATTTTTTGCCTATTTTAATTATTTATGACGGTTTTGTCTGTAACTTTGCAATGTTAAGCACAAGAGTTGGGATGGACCGCTAAAAACCATTAGAACTTGCGGCGAGGCAAGGTTCCCGGCAAAATTAACTCTAGCAAGTAAACTACTTCTTGTCTACCCCTGACCAGTATACATCAATTATCGTCCGCCA
The DNA here is from genome assembly GCA_963741375.1 of uncultured Pseudomonadota bacterium. GTDB lineage: Bacteria > Pseudomonadota > Gammaproteobacteria > Methylococcales > Methylomonadaceae > Methylomonas. Next base: position 112 of record CAVUMJ010000268.1, on the reverse strand, counting down.
TGACCACCACCGGCCCGTCCGCAAATTTTCACAGCGGCAGCGCGCCAATCACTCCATCAGTGCGGATGATGGGCCAAGTTAAATTTATTGTATCGGCTGACTAATTTTTGCG
>CAVUMJ010000267.1:0-5366 GCA_963741375.1 uncultured Pseudomonadota bacterium | reverse complement strand
CCGGTTTCATTGGCAATTGCGCCTACAATATTGCCGGGTTTAACACCATCTTTATGCCCAACTTCAATACGAAACAATTCCATTTCTACAGCGCCCAGGCGAGCTTTTTCCCGTCCGGGGCCGCGTTCTCCCCGGTCTTTGCCGGCAAATGTTTTTTCTTCGCCATGATCCTTTTTAGGTTTTTTTCCGGGGTCTTTCAGCAATAAAGGCGTATCCCCCTGTAAAAGCTTGGCCAAAGCTGCGGCAATATCGATTGCCGGCACATCATGTTCCACCTGAAATTGATTGATCAACTGGTTATAAAAGCTTAGTTCTTCCGCAGCTAAAGTATCGGTGATACGTTGTTTAAAACGGGTAATACGGGCGTTATTGATAAACTCGGTTGTCGGCAACTGCATTTCTTCAACCTTTTGTTTGGTGGCCTGCTCAATATTGGCCAGCAAACGTTTTTCCCGGGGCGATACAAACAGAATAGCGTCTCCTGTTCTTCCGGCCCGGCCAGTCCGCCCGATACGATGAATGTAGGATTCCGTATCATAAGGAATGTCATAATTCACTACATGGGTAATGCGGTCCACGTCCAAGCCTCTGGCGGCAACATCGGTGGCAATTAAAATATCCAGCTTACCATTTTTCAAATTTTCTATTGCCCGCTCGCGGAGGGCCTGAGACATGTCGCCATTAATTGCAGAAGCCGAAAATCCCCGGGCTTCCAACTTTTCGGCTACTTCAATAGTAGCGGTTTTTGTCCTAACAAATATAATCATGCCATCAAAATTTTCCGCTTCCAAAATTCTGGTCAGGGCGTCCATTTTATGCAAACCACTGACAAACCAATATCTTTGCCGAATATTTGCCGCAGTCGCGGTTTTTACCTTGATGGTGACCTGTTCCGGATTATTCAGATACTTCTGAGCAATTTTGCGGATCTCTGCCGGCATGGTAGCCGAAAACAGCGCAGTCTGCCGCGAATCCGGAGTTTGCTCTAAAATCCATTCCACATCGTCGATGAAACCCATGCGCAGCATTTCATCCGCCTCATCCAAAATCAGAGTTTTCAGCTGATCCAACTTCAATGTGCCCCGACGCATATGATCCATAACCCTGCCCGGCGTACCGACAATCACATGAGCGCCACGATTAAGTTGTCTTAACTGGGTGGAATAATCCTGACCGCCGTAAATAGGCAAAACGTGAAACCCTTTGATATGAGAAGCGTAACGCTGAAAGGCTTCGGCAACCTGTATTGCCAATTCTCGAGTTGGAGCTAAAACCAGGACTTGAGGATCTTTCTGTTTAATATCCAGACGCGACAAAACCGGCAAAGCAAATGCAGCAGTTTTCCCAGTACCGGTTTGAGCCTGCCCCAAAACATCTCGTCCAGCCATAACAAAAGGAATAATTTGCGCCTGAATGGGAGAAGGCGTTTCATAGCCAACGCTTTCCAGCGCTAGTAAAACAGATTCAGAAAGCGCCAATTCTTTAAAAGAAGGGGTAGCGGAGGGGGTTTCGGTCATGAAAAATTTACCTGTAGAGAAATGAGATGGGGTAGAAATGCGCTAAGCAATGCTTATTGTAACCCAATTTTATACCAAAATGGTTAACTTATTGATAAATCCAGATAAAATAACCAGAAAATCAATCAATGTTTTCGATTGGAATAATTAAAACTGATCAAAATAAAAAACTGGGCTCCAAAGATCAGGTTCGCCATTAGCAAATGAACTGGTTGAGCAATTGCGGGAAAACCCAATCTATCCAGCGAGATGCCCGCCAAAATAGCAGTAACAATCAAACTCATCAATAATAAAGCCATTTTTAACAGCACATTGGATTTTGCCAATCTGACGCACGCAGTCATTTCGGAAATAACCCAGGAAGCTGCACTGCCGTCAAGCCTGTTAGACAATTTATCCGAGACTGCCGCCGATTGAAAAATCTGCCAAGCTAACCAAAAATTGGTAAACAAAATGACCGCCGAAAAGGAACGGTGGATGTAAAAGATCATCGGAAAACTATCCCGCCAATACTGGCGTTCGATATATCCATGCTGGTTGGCAATAAGATCGATAGCTTCGCGAACTTGGGTGCCCATCGCCACCTGCAATAAAGTCATCAGCATGGCAATTTTTAACACCAGAGAAAAACGTGAGGTGATTTGGCTGGTGTCGATAGCCTGTAACAAGTTTTTCTGTGATCTGGCGATGGCGTAAATCAATAGCGCCACAATAAACAAAGCCAATAACATATGCAGGGTAATCATTAAAGGCTTGAGATTACTGGCCACCACAGCCGAGCCTAACCAGGCTTGAAAACAGATCAATAGTAAAACCGAAACAGCCAGATAAAAAATTGACTTATCTGTCTTAAGGTAAATTCTGGAAGACCAGGCCGTTAACAAAACCAACACGCCTATTGTTACCCCAACCAGCCGGTTTGTGTATTCCGTCCAGGTTTTGACTGGATTAAAAACTGTATTTTCATAACCACGCGCAGCATAAATCTCATGATAATTTGCCGGTAATTGCGATTCTTCAACCGGCGGTATCCATTGCCCGAAACAGGTAGGCCAATCCGGACAACCCATTCCTGCGCCCGAAGCACGCACAATCCCGCCGACCAAAATCACAAAATAGACGGCAAAAATAGTCAATAAACCTAAGCGGCGGAAACGGCTGGCAGATTCAAAATCAATCATGGTTTTAACACTTGATCAGAGAAAAAACTTTGGGCGGCCGCAATCTCGTCGGAAATCCCTTCAATTTCCAGAATTTCCGCTTCGCCGCGTAAGCCGAGTTTTGCAAAAGCCGGTACAGTATTCCAATCAATCCGGCAAGCCGGATGATCGGTACCAACAATACTTTGTAAAAAAGCTACTTGAACCACATCCACGTAATCGGCTTTACCCTCGTGGCTTCTTTGAAAATTAACATACTCAGAGGCCGCTAGTTTAAGTTCTTGTGGAAAATTCCAGGTATCCATAATGATTTTACCGACATGCGGATGAGCTTTTTCCAACAACTTATCCAATCTGGACGGACTCTCGCTAAATTCAGGGATTTTTTCCACCAAGATCAAAATAGGCAGTTTGCCAATTTGATGTATCAACCCCGCCAGCATGGCTTCTTCCGGATTTAGATGCGGTGCAAAACTGCATAGCGCCCGGCTGATACTGGAAACATTAACGCCTTGCTCCCAAATATTTCGAAAATATGCTTCCAGCAGCTTTGATTTAGGGGAAAAAATTTGCTGCATCACCAAACTGGTAACCAGCGTACGAATGGTGCTATTACCTAGACGCGTCACCGCCATCTGGATATTGTTGATCTCTTTCGCGCCTCGGTATAGCGGGCAGTTAACCACTTGTATCAAACGCGCTGATAAAGCTGCATCGGTAACTATGATCTCCGAAAGCTGTTTTGCCGTGGCGTCGCCCCGGGAAACCGCGTCGCGCACTTTAATAGCCACATCCGGCAAGGTTGGCAAAATCAGCCGGTTGGCTTCCAGCTCGGATTTGACGTAAACCAGAAATTCTTGAACAGATTTGAATTGCATGAATTAAGGCCGCCTACTAAAAATTTAAACTATTTTAATAGCGGTTCTGTAATGGTCGTCAAGCACCAGCTTTACAGTATCCGCAACAGTGTCTTGAAGCACCAGCAGAAATCGGGTGGTTTTCCGGAAAGTTTTGGCCATTAAGATTTCGCCCATCACTTGAAAAGTAGAACCATCCAAAATTTTGACACCGGCAGCCGGCAAATCATTGGCGTCCAGACACTCCGCCTGAAACAGATGGCGTTTAGCCTTACCTAAAAAATGGGTGCGGGCAACCACTTCCTGTCCGGTATAACAACCTTTATTAAAACTGACTCCGCCTAAAACATCAAGACTCAGCATTTGCGGGGTATATGACTCTGATTGAGGCTCATCAAACCACGGAAATCCGGATAACACATCCAGATACAACCATTCCTGATCATGATCAGGCTGATCAAGCGTTTCTAACAAGCGATCCGGCAACGAGGCCTTAGCGGTATCCACTATACACAGACTGCGTTCTAAAGTATATGGCAGAGTCACCACGGCAAAATCGTCATTCTGTAACAGCAATTCAGACCAATCCCGGTCAATTTCAGTGATACCATTCACCGAGTTTTCCAACCCCAATAAATGCATATGTTTTTTTTGCCTGGATAGCGCCACTTTGGAACGCAAAATGTACATCTGCAATTTTTGATAAACTTTTTCAACTAAACTGGCAGGCAAAATCAAAATAAACGCCTTGTCTGTTTTAACAACCAGCAAGGTGCTGATTACCCTGCCTTTGGCGTTACAAAAGCCGGCAATGGCCGCTTGATACTCAAGCAGAGAACGAATGTCGCTAGTCAATTGCCCCTGTAGAAATTTAGCGCTATCTTCCCCATCAACAACAATAAAAGCCAGCGAACTTAGATGAAAAAATTTAGAATGGCTTAACAAGCCCGTTTTAGTCAAAATAATATCCAAATCTAAAAAAACAACCAATTATATCGGTTTCGCAATCGCTATCACATAAAAACATTCGGCATGCCTAAAAATCAGCAAATAACCACCGAATTTACTATATCCACATCAAATTGCCTAAAGTGGCTTAGTACCGGCATACATGGCGTTTCCATATTATCCTGTTGGTTAAATAACCTGCCGATTCTGATTCAAGCAGCTCTATCTTTGCTTTGCTGCGTCAGCTGGATTTATCATTTTAGAGTCTATAAAGCAAATCAAGCATATCTGCGCTATACTCAAAATCAGAATTGGCAAATATCTGTCAATAACACTGTCTATACGGACATGGAACTGATGCCAAGTTCCGTCATCGGTAGAATAGTATCAATTTTACATTTAAAAAACGCTATACATTCTAAAAACTTAATAATATTTAAGGATGCAATGGCTATAAATGAATATCGAAGAATGATTGTTTTAATAAAAATTTCCGGATAATATCTAAGCAATGGACGACAAACACCAAGAACAAGAGTTCTTATTGCAGTTATACCAGCTAAAAAATCTGCCTGCTTTACCTGAAGTCAGCATGCGAATTCTTGACGCTATCAATGATCCGGAAATCTACATTGATAAATTAACCGCAACCTTGTCGATGTCGCCCGGTCTGGTTGCCAGACTGATAAGCTTATCCAATTCGGCTTATTTCAGACAAGCCAAACCTATCAATGACTTGTCAACAGCAATTTACCAGGTTTTAGGCCTGGATCTGGTCAAAAGCCTGGCGTTAAGCATAATTTTAAATGTTCAGTTGGACGCCAGCAAATGTCAGGCTTTTAATACTAAATATTTTTGGCATCGTTCCATGCTGACCGCCATTA
>CAVUMJ010000266.1:0-5117 GCA_963741375.1 uncultured Pseudomonadota bacterium | reverse complement strand
TTTTTTGTTTAAAACGGCATCATTCAATCAGTTTCTTAAAATCATAAAAAAACAAATTTAGCCTGCCACTGCAGACATCAATCGGATTCAAAACCGGATGGTTTTGTTTATTTGAATATCTGAATCAAAGTCATTTTGGCCTGAACACCCAAACGAGTTTGAAACCGGCAAACCTACCAGAGGACGCCGTGAATACTTCCGTGTAGGCTTGAAGCCGGCGTCCGTGCCGGCAACACCTCTGCCAGATTCACCGGTTCCAAACTCTTAGGCATTTGGCCTTTGTCCGCATATATAAAACTTGGCAGACGCAGATTCGTATTGACAAAGACAATACATGCTACTATCTTAAACCAATATGGATATTCACTTTGAGAAAAATGGTGTGAGCTTTGTTTGGAATCATCGCAAAGCTGCCGCCAATCCTATCAAGCATGATGGCATTACTTTTGAGCAGGCCACCGCAGCCTTCTTCGATCCGCTTTTTAAACTGGTCGATGCTGAGCGTAATGAAGAGTCACGCGATGCTGTAATTGGCTATGATGAATTTGGCAGATTGCTTTATGTGGTGCATATTGAGATAGAAAGTGAATTTATCCGGCTAATTTCGGCTCGCAAAGCTACAATGACGGAGCGTAATATATATGATTTCTGACACTCTTAAATCTCGTTTAAAAAAAGACCGCCCCATGACTTCCATCACCTTGCGTGTACCGATTGATGTGGTGGAATCCATGAAGATGATCGCTCCTTTCAGAGGATTTTCAGGTTATCAAGCCTTGTTAAAGTCTTATATCAGCGAAGGCTTACGTCGTGATGAAGCGCAGTTTGCTTTTGGCAAAGAAGCCAAACTAATTGCGGCGTTAAAAAAACTAGGCGTACCGGAAAGCATCATTGAAGAAGCTACTCGGGAAGTGGCTTGAGTTGCCTAAATTAATTGAATTTAATCGTGGTTTGTCACTAATTGCCTCATTATGTAAGATATTTTTCTCAAAATTATGCGGATATGGACTGGATTAATTTTTTATCAGGGGTAGCAGCAAGCATAATTGCAGCCGCAATTTGGCAAATATTTGTTTCGGCAACTAGTTATGTGCCGTCAAAATATCCAGATATTCGAGGGTATTGGCATGCAAACTACATAGAAAACGGCAAAGAAGTTTGTGATACAATCCACGTTAAGCGTCAATTTGGACGAAAAATCAGTGGAAAAATACGATCACCAGGAGAAAACAGCAGTGATGTAGTCTATTCATTTAAAGGTGAATTCGTATCAAATACATACTTTAAGGTTTCATTTTTGCCTGTTAGCCGAATACATACTGATTACGGCGTTGGTTTATTTCATGTTAATAATAACGGAGCTAAGATAACAGGTTCTACAATAAGCTTTAACTTCGAGTCAGGCAAATTAGAGCCACGCGAAGTTCTTGGAATAAGAGTAAATGTCTAACAATGCGCACAATGTGGCGCTCCGCTTCGTTGCGCGCTCCTTAGTCCAGAGTTGTTGAACAGCGACTTAGGGGTTTCCTGGCTTAACCTGAAATCTTTGCTCGGCTGTTAATGACCGAGCCACACTTTTCAACGTCTGAAAATTTTCAAATTCAATCAGCACTTTTACAATTTAACACTTTCCTTTCGCTACTCAAACTATTTGTGGGTTACAATTTCGCTCTGAATTAAATGGTTGAAACCAGACTTCCCCAGAGAAAAATAAGAATGACACCCGCGCAATTTCAGCAATATGCCCAGCAGGGATATAACCGCATACCCGTTAGCCGAGAGGTTTTGGCGGATCTTGATACGCCGCTCAGCGCGTACTTGAAGCTTGCCAACCAGCCTTATTCCTATTTGTTTGAATCTGTTCACGGTGGGGAGCAATGGGGGCGCTACAGCATTATTGGTTTGCCCTGCAAAACCCGCTTTAAAGTCAATGGCTTCAAGATCAGTCTGGAACAGGAAGGCTTGGCGACTGAGCATTTTGAACATGAAAAACCGCTGGAATGGATTGAAACATTCCGCCAGCAATTCCGCACCCCGGATATTGAAGGTTTGCCTCGCTTTAATGGCGGTTTGGTAGGGTATTTCGGTTATGAAACGGTAGCCTATATTGAGCCGCGCTTGCAATCAACCGGTAAAGCCGATCCGATTGGCACGCCGGATATTCTATTGATGATTTCGGAAGATTTACTGATTTTTGATAATCTTTCCGGCAAGATGCTGATATTGACGCATGTCGATCCAGCTCAGGCTGATGCTTATCAAAATGCCCAGCTCAAATTGGATGAGTTGGTGGTTAAATTGCGTGAACTGACGATTAGTCCATCGCCCCAACAGACACTCGATCCGGTCTGTGAAACCGATTTTGTATCAGGCTTTACTCAACAGGGTTATGAGGAAGCAGTGCTTAAAGCCAAGGAATATATCTGCAATGGCGACATTATGCAGGTAGTGCTGTCGCAACGCATGTCCATTCCTTTTACGGCGTCTCCGCTTGATTTATACCGCGCGCTGCGTTGCCTTAACCCTTCGCCTTACATGTATTATTTGAATCTGGATGATTTTCATATCGTAGGCTCTTCTCCTGAAATTTTAGTGCGCCTTGAAGATGATCAGATCACTGTCAGGCCAATTGCAGGCACCAGACCGAGGGGGACTACTGCTGAACAGGATTTGGCTTTGGAGCAGGAGTTGTTGGCTGATCCAAAAGAGATTGCCGAACATTTAATGCTGATTGATTTGGGCAGAAACGACACCGGACGGGTCGCTAAAATCGGCAGCGTCAAGTTAACCGATAAAATGATAGTCGAACGCTACTCGCATGTTATGCATATTGTTTCTAATGTCACAGGTGAATTACAAAGCGGTAAGAACGCTTTTAATGTATTGTCTGCAACTTTTCCTGCTGGTACGGTCAGTGGCGCTCCAAAAATTAGAGCTATGGAAATTATTGACGAATTGGAGCCGGTTAAACGCGGCATATATTCCGGTGCGGTTGGCTATATTTCCTGGTCGGGTAATCTTGATACGGCAATTGCTATTCGTACAGCTGTCATTAAAAATCAAATATTGCATATACAAGCAGGCGCCGGCATTGTTTATGATTCAATACCAAGTAAGGAGTGGGAAGAAACCATGAACAAAGGTAGGGCAATCTTTCGGGCAGTTAGTATGGTCAACGCCGGTTTGGAAGGGGCAGGAAATGAATAGCGTCAAACTGGTTATGATAGACAACTATGATTCTTTTACTTACAACCTGGTGCAATATTTCGGGGAATTGGGTGGAGAAGTGAAGGTGTTGCGTAATGACGAAGTTGAAGTCGAGCAAATCGCAAAATTTAGTCCTGACAAAATTGTGATCTCCCCAGGACCTTGCACGCCAAAAGAAGCCGGAATTTCTGTGGACGCCATTCTGCGTTATGCTGGGGTCTATCCAATATTAGGCGTTTGTCTTGGGCATCAAAGTATTGGTTATGCATTCGGCGGGAACATTATTCATGCTAAAAAGATCATGCATGGCAAAACTTCGTTGGTCTATCATCAGAATCAAGGCGTTTTTAAGGGGTTACCAAACCCGTTTACGGCTACCCGCTATCATTCTTTAGTGATAGAGCAGTCTAGTTTACCGGAATGTTTGGAAATCACCGCCTGGACTCAGGACCAGGATGGCAAAATTGAGGAAATTATGGGTGTAAGGCATAAAACATTGGACATAGAGGGTGTGCAGTTCCATCCGGAGTCAATTTTGACTGAACACGGGCATAGTCTGTTAAAAAGCTTTCTGGACAGATGATTCCAAAGTTTATTCGTTCGGAATTCCTTCGTCGGAAAAGTAAAGAACCTAGTGTCTTTAAGCCATAAAAAAGTCGCCGTGATTGGCGCAGGCCCTGCCGGATTAATGGCGGCTGAAGTCTTGAGTCTGGCTGGGTTAAAGGTGGTGGTTTATGAGAGTATGCCTTCAGTCGGCAGAAAATTTTTGATGGCCGGCAAGGGTGGGTTAAATATTACCCACTCAGAGGCTTTTCAAAACTTTTTATCACGTTATGGCAAGCATTCAACCGAGCTTGGGCCTTTCCTAAAAGATTTTTCTCCGCAATTATTGCAAGACTGGTTGCATGATTTGGGAATAAAAACTTTCGTCGGCTCATCAGGACGGGTATTTCCTGAAGAAATGAAAGCAGCCCCATTATTACGCGCATGGGTGCATCGTTTACGTCAGACCGGCGTACAATTTCGAGTGCGGCATCGTTGGCAAGGCTGGACTGATGATAACTTGTATTTTATGGCGCAGGGTAGCGAATATCTTGATCGAGCGGATGCAGTCATTTTAGCTCTGGGTGGTGGAAGTTGGCCGCAGTTGGGTTCAACAGGCGATTGGTTGCCTCTTATGAGGCAATATGGGGTTGAAGTTGCGCCATTGCAGCCTGCTAATTGCGGATTTGATGTGGTTTGGAGCCGGTATTTTATTGACCGGTTTGCCGGAGCGCCGCTCAAGTCTGTCTGTATTAGCTATCAAACCCTTCAAGGCGCCGAACTTAGCAAACAAGGCGACATAATGATTACGGTCAATGGTTTGGAAGGCAGCCCAATTTATGCCTTATCCGCCGGTTTAAGAGATGACTTGGCTCAGACTAGTCCTATTCAAGTTTTTATGGATCTTCTTCCTGACAGGAGTTTGGCGGATATCATTAAACGGTTGTCTCTGCCTCGTCAAAAGCTTAGTTTGAGTAATTACTTACGTAAACAGCTTGGTTTGCCGGCCATAAAACTGGCTTTACTTCGAGAAGTTTTTAGACAAGGAGAGCATATGGAGACCAGACAGATTGCCGAACTGTTAAAAAAGCTGCCATTGCGTCTGGTTGCGCCCAGACCCCTTACAGAAGCCATTAGTAGTGCTGGCGGCATTTGTTTTAGCTCTGTGAATGATCAATTAATGCTCAAAGCCAAACCTGGGGTATTTTGTGCAGGAGAAATGCTTAACTGGGAAGCTCCGACCGGGGGCTATTTGCTGACAGCCTGTTTTGCTACTGGCCGTGCTGCCGGCTTAGGCGCCTTAGCTTGGCTGAAAACATGCGCTTAGCAAAATCCATGGGATTTCTATACCTTAATTTGTTGGCATT
>CAVUMJ010000265.1:0-4719 GCA_963741375.1 uncultured Pseudomonadota bacterium | reverse complement strand
GATCGCTAAAGCTTTCAAAATACTCGGAAAGGTACTCATTGAATAATGAAATCTTTGGTATAAGAACATCAATACTTGGTAGAGATTGACTACATTCCAATGAGAATGCCACACCATACCTTATTGAATCCCCTTCCATTCCGATATTGAATTGAAGCTCTTTTCTTCCACCATAATGACATCCCCACGTTTCAGAAACTGTTCGACGATCAAATAATTTTGTAGAAGGAAGCTTCGATAAATTGCCTATTTCTTTTCGAAAAATCTGCAACTTACCAACTTTATAATTGTTGGCTCTTGTGTTGATCTCTTCAGCTATCTGAGCAAGAAGATGCATCTTCAACTCCTTTTATGCTTAACGTAAATGATTACACAGGCTAGGTAAAGCAACGCGAAACCCAGCCGCTGCTTTGAAATAATCAAGTTTTTTACATTCAAACTGCGCTTTGGATGGCAAAACTTATACGCTTCGAAACTGAGTTTCACTGCGTGCTTTTCAAGTCATTTTCATTCTATTTTATAAAGTCAACATCAGCTTATTATCTAGGCATTTTTTCAATTTTTTCTACGCCCTGAGTTGGCGCGATGCAGGATTAAACAATATCCTGACTTCTCAAATACTCTTCGTAATCGCCTTGGTAATCTATCACGCCCTGTGGCGTTAATTCAATGACTCGCGTTGCCAGAGACGATACAAACTCACGATCATGGCTGACAAAAATCAATGTCCCGGGATAGCTTTCCAGAGCCGTGTTGAGCGACTCGATCGATTCCATATCCAGATGGTTGGTGGGTTCATCCATGATCATGATATTGGCTTTTTGCAGCATCAATTTGCCGAATAACATTCTGCCTTGTTCCCCGCCCGATAGTACTTTAACGGATTTGTGAATGTCATCCTGAGAAAATAGCAACCGCCCCAGAGTGCCGCGTATCATCTGATCGTCATCGGATTCCTTGCGCCATTGCCCCATCCATTCAATCAGAGACAGGTCTTCAGCAAAGCTATCGGCATGATCCTGGGCAAAATAGCCGACTTCCACATTTTCAGACCATTTCACGATGCCTGTATCCGGAGTTAAATCGCCTGCCAAGGTTTTTAACAGGGTGGATTTGCCTATCCCGTTAGGACCGATCACCGCCACGCGTTCGCCAACTGCAATCATTAAATTCAAGTCTTTGAATAACGGCGCTTCACCATAGCCTTTGCTCAGCTCCTGTACTTCCAGCACCACCCGAAACAGCTTTTTGGTTTGATCAAAACGAATGAAAGGATTGACCCGGCTGGACGGCTTAACTTCATCCAGCGTGATTTTTTCAATTTGCTTGGCCCGCGAGGTGGCCTGTTTGGCTTTTGAAGCATTGGCCGAGAACCGGCTAACGAATGTCTGTAACTCGGCTATCTTGGCTTTTTTCTTAGAATTGCTGGCTAACAAACTATCTCGAACACTGGTTACGGCGATCATGTACTCGTCGTAATTGCCGGGGTAAACCCTTAATTCACCGTAATCGAGGTCGGCCATGTGGGTGCATACGCTGTTCAGAAAATGGCGGTCATGCGAAATGATCACCATAGTGGATTCGCGTTCGTTAAGAATGTTTTCCAGCCAGCGTATGGTATTAATGTCCAGGTTGTTGGTCGGTTCGTCCAGCAGCATGATGTCCGGATCGGCGAACAACACTTGCGCCAGCAGCACCCTTAATTTCCAGCCAGGCGCAACCGCAGACATCGGGCCCTCGTGTTGTTCTAATGGAATATCCAGACCCAGCAGCAATTCGCCGGCGCGCGACTCGGCAGTGTAACCATCCATTTCCGCAAATTCCACTTCCAGTTCCGCGACGCGCATGCCTTCTTCTTCGGACATTTCCGGCAATGCATAAATTCTGTCGCGTTCCTGCTTGACCTGCCACAATTCCTTGTGCCCCATGATAACCGTATCCAGTACGCGGTGTTCTTCATAAGCAAATTGATCCTGCCGCAACACGCCGATGCGTTCGTTTGGCGTGAGGCTGACATTGCCGGCAGACGGTTCCAAATCACCGCTAAGGATTTTCATGAAAGTGGATTTGCCGCAGCCATTGGCTCCAATCAAACCCAAACGATTGCCGTTACCGAATTTGACTGAAATGTTTTCAAACAAGGGCTTTGCCCCAAATTGCATGGTGATGTTAGCGGTTGAGATCACGATAGTTCCGAAAGATGGTAAGAAAGGCAAAGCCCAGGATAGCATTTAAAAAAATGAAGCGTCATTCTACCAGAGTTGATACGCTGGCCCTTTTAAAAAGCAAAATGGCCATGAACTTTATACAGGTGGTTGGGCTAAACAAAGTGCAGCCCAACATCTCGAAGCAGCTTGACTATCATTTTGCCATCTGCTTTGAAAATAACCATTTCATATGCCAATATATTCGACTTCGATTATTGAGCTTCATAAATTCAGCCCAACTTACAAATTATTTTTATTCACCCGGAGGATCATGGCAGTCCTTCGCACCAATACTTATCTATTTCGCACCAAGCTTGTGCTGAAATACTAAATTTTCCTGCTTCAAACTGAATAAGACGGTTATAAATCGTAAGTTATTAATCAGCAATATCTTATTAAGTTATTGTTATATATAAAATAAATATAACAATCATTACCACCTCAAGATAATGGCATTTTTATTGCATTGAGATAAACATTCCCCAATGCTGGGGTCCACAATTTAGCTCATTGCTGAGCAAACCAGACAAAGGCGTCTTTCGCGTATGGCTTACCACCATCCGCGATGACGCCTTTTTTTTGGCCTAAATTTTTTCATACGACAGGGTTCATCATGAAATTTCAGAAGATATGCCTAACCAAAAAAACCTTAACCGCTATCGCCATAGCCGGAATCAGCTTTTCATGCCAGCTTACCGCTGCCGGTAAACTGGAAAAAGAAGATTTGAAATTCGGTTTTATCAAATTGACGGATATGGCGCCACTGGCGGTGGCGGCCGAAAAGCGCTATTTTGAAGACGAAGGACTGTTTGTGCAACTGGAAGCCCAAGCCAACTGGAAAGTGGTGATGGATAGAGTCGTTAACGGCGAGCTGGACGGCTCGCATATGTTGGCCCCGGCGCCGTTGGCCGCCAGTATCGGCTTCGGAACCAAGGCCGATATCATCACCGCCTTTAGCATGGGCTTCAACGGCAACGCCATTACCGTATCTAATGAAATATGGAAACAAATGAAACCCGGTTTGCCCATGGAAGCCGGTAAGCCTGTGCATCCTATCAAAGCTGACGCCCTAAAACCTGTGGTGGAGAAGTATAAAAACGAAGGCAAACCATTCAACATGTCCATGACCTTTCCGGCCGGCAGCCATAATCTGAAATTGCGTTACTGGCTGGCGGCCGGTGGCATCAATCCGGGATTTTACGAGCCGCCGCAAGACATCTCCGGGCAGATTAACGCTGAAGCCTTATTATCGGTGACGCCGCCTCCGCAAATGCCTGCAACCCTGGAATCCGGCACCATATACGGTTATTGCGTCGGCGAACCCTGGAACCAGCAAGCCGTCATCAAAGGCATAGGCGTGCCGGTCGTCACTGATGACGAATTATGGAAGGACACTCCGGAAAAGGTCTTCGGCGTCACCCAAGCCTGGGCCGACAAATACCCCAATACCCATAAAGCTGTCGTCAAAGCGCTGATCCGCGCCTCCATCTGGCTGGACGCCGAGAATAACAAAAACCGCAAGGAAGCCATAGAAATGCTTGCTCAAAAGCAATACGTCGGCGCTGATGTGGAAGTGCTGGCCAATAGTATGAACGGCAGTTTTGAATATGAAAAAGGCGATAAACGCACCCTGCCCGACTTTAATACTTTCTTTCGTCATGGCGCCAGCTATCCCTCATACAGCAGCGCCATCTGGTATCTGACTCAGATGCGCCGCTGGGGAGAAATCAACGAATTCAAGCCGGACGCCTGGTATATGGAAACCGCCAAAAAAGTCTACCGGCCGGATATTTATCTGGCGGCCGCCCAAGAATTAATTGCCGAGGACAAAGCCAAAGCCGAAGACTTTCCCGCCGATAACGGCATCAAGCCATCGCAAAACTACTTTATCGACAAAATTCCATTCGACGCCAATAAACCCAACGATTATCTCGCCAAGTTTGCAATTGGTTTAAAGGGTAAACAGATAGTCTCTGGCGGCAAAATTGTCGAATAACTAACTCTTGTGTGTGCTCTAAACATCGGAAGTGACTGGATGCAGGGAAGCATCATTTTTTGAAGATTTCCTAACTATTCATTAGGTAACAGCCATGTTCAACAAACTCATCAAATTTTTTAACATTACCGGTCTGACCTGGTTTGTGCCCATGGTGAAACTTGCCGCCGGTGAAAATCCCAAGCAGCAATTCCGGCAATTATGGCTAGCCATGGGCGTACCCATTATCGCTTTTTTAATATTCCTGGGCTGCTGGAGCATCACAGCGTCCGGCGTCAACACCAGTTTGGGGGCAATTCCCGGCCCGGTGGCGGTATGGACCGAAGTTGACGGTTTGGTCAACGAACATTTCGCCGAAAAATCCAAAATGGCCGAGTTCTACCAACGCCAGGAAATCCGTAACCAGCAAAAATTAGCCGAAGATCCCAAAGCTGAAATCAAATTTCGTCCCTATACCGGCAAACCAACCTATCTTGATCAAATTTTCACCAGCCTGCGCACGGTGTTTGCCGGTTT
>CAVUMJ010000264.1:0-8208 GCA_963741375.1 uncultured Pseudomonadota bacterium | reverse complement strand
GGGTTTTCAATTGACACAGGCTTTAATTTCATTTGGCAGAGGTGAGTTCTCAGGAGTTGGACTAGGGAATGGCATTCAAAAGCTTTTTTACTTGCCTGAAGCGCATACAGATTTTCTGTTTTCAGTTTTAGGCGAAGAATTAGGTCTAATTGGAGTGGTGCTGATTATTGCCTTGTTTACCATTTTTTTAGTTCGGGCTTTTGTAATAGGTGAACAAGCAGAGAAAAACGGACAAAGATTCTCATCTTTAGTGGCTTACGGATTAGCGATTTGGTTCGGTTTTCAGTCTTTTGTCAATATGGGCGTCAATATGGGCATGTTGCCCACCAAAGGCCTGACTTTACCGTTAATGAGTTATGGGGGCGGCAGTATGATTGTCATGTGTTGCGCAATTGCCGTGTTATTTCGTATTCATTACGAAAACATAGCTAATAATAACAATTTTAAGAAGGATAGACCAACATGAGCGGCCATATAGTCATCATGGCCGGTGGTACCGGCGGCCATGTATTTCCGGCACTTGCAGTTGCGCAGGAAATGCAGCAGCGAGGTTGGAAAGTAAGTTGGCTGGGTACCGAAAAAGGTTTGGAATATCGCGTAGCAACAAGCCATGGCATTGAAATAGATTGTGTGACTGTCGAAGGTATCCGCGGTAAACGTCTATTTTCAAAATTGACAGGGTTTATAAAATTGATCCTGGCATGTTTTCAAACAAAACATATTTTACAAGACCGCAAACCAAATGTAGTTTTGGGAATGGGTGGATTTGTTGCGGGTCCAGGCGGACTCATGGCTAAAGTACAAGGTATCCCATTGGTTATCCATGAGCAAAATCGTATTCCCGGCACAACTAATCGCTTATTGATTAAATTTGCAGCAAATAAGATTTTAGAAGGATTTCCACATAGCTTTTCGGCATCCGTTAAAGCCATATGCACCGGTAATCCATTACGTAAAACATTTTCAGAATTACCTGAAAAAATTGTCTGGTATCCTCAAATTGGACGACATTTAAGGATACTTGTAATCGGAGGCAGTCAAGGCGCAAAAGTACTAAACGAAAACATTCCGGATGCATTGGCTGGTTTTGAAGATATAGAAATCAAACACCAGACAGGTGTTGCTATGTACTCTGAAGTAGTCGATATCTACCAGAAACTAGGTATGAGCGCAGAGGTATCTGCATTTATAGAGGATATGTCTTCCGCATATCAATGGGCAGATTTAATTATTTGCAGAGCTGGAGCTATGACGGTAAGTGAAGTAGCATCCTGTGGCTTACCGGCGATTTTTGTGCCTTTGCAAAATGCAATAGATGATCATCAAACCGCAAATGCCAAATTCTTAACTGAAGCCGGAGGCGCAATTTTGTTGCCTCAACCTGAATTAAATCCTGAAACAATGCGAAAAGTAATACTGGAAGCCAAAGCTTCTCTTGCCGCAATGAGCAAAATTGCCAAAAGTAAAGCCAGACCGGATGCAGCCCGGGAAATAGCAGATATTTGTATATTGGAGGCTGCCGGATGAATAGACCCGAACTGCACTCAGGCAATCACGCTCTTGGAGATATAGACAAAATACATTTTGTCGGCATCGGTGGAACAGGAATGAGCGGTATTGCCGAAGTATTATCAAATTTAGGTTATACCGTATCCGGATCTGATATTAAAGCATCCGCGACCACAGATCACTTGCAAAGTTTAGGCGTCAAAATATTTTTTGAACATACCGCAAATAATATAGTTGATGTGGATGTCGTGGTTACTTCAAGCGCAGTAGACCGTAAGAATCCCGAAATTACAACAGCATATAAAAAACGAATTCCGGTCATTCCTCGCGCTGAAATGTTAGCAGAATTAATGCGATTCAGATTTGGTATAGCGGTAGCCGGCACGCATGGTAAAACTACTACTACCAGTTTGGCGACAATGATGCTGGCCGAAGGCGGGTTTGATCCTACTTTTGTTATTGGCGGCAGATTAAATAGCGCTGGAAGCAACGCAAAATTAGGCTTGGGTAAATATTTAATAGCCGAGGCAGATGAAAGTGACGCATCATTTTTATATTTACAACCGATGTTGGCAGTCGTTACCAATATCGATCAGGATCACATGGAAACATACGGCGGCAGTTACGGCCGTTTAAAAGACACTTTTATCAAATTTCTTCATCATCTGCCGTTTTATGGTTTGGCAGTATTATGTATTGATGATATGGGTGTCAGAGAAATTTTGCCCGAAATTTCTAAACCGGTCAAAACATATGGAATTAATCCTGAAGCAGATGTTAGGGCTATTGATATCAAACAGGACGGCCTGAAAACCTATTTTACAGTTTTAAGATGGGGAAATTTCCCGTCATTAGCTATCACACTGAATCTGCCTGGTTGGCATAATATGCTTAACTCGCTTGCTGCTATCACCATTGCCACAAGTTTGGGAGTGGATGATGATGCCATCGTAAAAGCCCTGGCGGAATTCAAAGGTGTTGGCCGTCGATTTCAGATTAACGGCGATATTGAATTCGATGACGGCATAGTGACTTTGGTTGATGATTATGGACATCATCCCCGCGAGTTATCGGCAACATTGGAAGCAATGCGTCAAGCATGGCCGGATCGCCGGAAAGTCGTAGTATTTCAGCCACACCGGTATTCACGAACCAGAGATTTATTTGAGGATTTTGTAGAGGTTTTGTCCTCAGTGGACATATTAATATTACTCGACGTTTATTCCGCCGGGGAAGCGCCCATAGCAGGAGCTGATGGTAAAGCTTTAAGTAGATCTATCAGAATTCGTGGTCAGGTTGATCCGGTATTTGTTCAAAATCGTGAAGATCTTCCGATTATTTTGGCCGGTATGCTGCGGACAAACGATGTCATTCTGACTATGGGCGCAGGCAATGTAGGTCAAATCGCATCAGAATTGCCTGAAAAACTAAAAAAGGTTTTTCAACATGGTTAATTCTAACGAACTTCGGGGCACTTTGCTCAAAAACGAACCACTCGCCAAATATACAACTTGGCGAGTGGGTGGGCCTGCCCAACAAATGTACATTCCGGAAGATAAGGAAGACTTAATTAAATTCATTAGGTTTTTACCGAAAGGTGAACAATTATTTTGGATAGGATTTGGCAGCAATTTACTAATTCGGGATGGCGGCATAAAAGGCACCGTAATAAATACCGGCAACCGGTTGAAAAAAATGCAATTGATTGATGCGGAAAGAGTATATGTGGAAGCAGGCGCGCCATGTGCTCATGTTGCCAGATTTTGTAGTGATTTGGGTTTAGTCAATGCAGAATTTTTTGCCGGTATTCCAGGCACAATTGGCGGCGCACTAAAAATGAATGCCGGTGCGTTTGGGCATGAAACCTGGAACATTGTTGAGAAAGTTGAAATCATCAATGAACATGGCGCGGTTGTAGAGAGGCAAAAGCAATCATTTGAAGTGAATTACCGCTCTGTTAAAGGACTCAGCAATGAATGGTTTTTGTCTGCACAACTGAAACTTTGTCGGGGTGATGCTAAAACCAGTCAGCAACATATCAAAGATTTATTAGAAAAGAGAAATACTACGCAACCAACCAATAAGCCTACCTGCGGTTCAGTGTTTAAAAACCCTCCCGGTGATTATGCAGCCAGATTGATTGAGGCAAGTGGCTTGAAGGGGTATCAAATTGGTAATGCGATAGTTTCCGAAAAGCACGCCAATTTCATTATTAATTTAGGCAAAGCCAGTGCAGTTGATATTGAAAGACTCATTGAGCATATCCAGTGTCAAGTGCAGAAACAATTTGGCATTTATCTTGAGACGGAAGTGTGTCGGGTAGGTGAAAACGAATGAAACCATTATTTGTCAAACATGCCGCTGATTTCGGTAAAGTTGCGGTTCTAATGGGCGGAAATTCAGCAGAGCGCGAAATTTCATTGCGCAGCGGCAATGCTGTTTTTAACGCACTTAAGCATCAAGGTATAGATGTGATAGCGGTGGATATCACTGAAAACATTCTAAAAGTTCTGAGTCAATTAAAAATAGACCGAGTGTTCAATATAGTACACGGCCGTGGTGGAGAAGATGGTGTATTGCAGGCGGTTCTGGGATTGCTAAAACTGCCATATACCGGCTCAGGGATAATGGCTTCTGCTTTAAGCATGGATAAATTACGAACAAAACTATGTTGGAAAGGTATGGGATTGCCTACACCGAAATGGTTCGTCATGCAAAATGTTGCTGACGTAGATGAGTGCATCAATAGTTTGGGCCTACCGGTTATTGTTAAGCCGGCAATGGAAGGCTCAAGTATCGGCATGAGCAAAGCTGAGAATCGTGACGAACTTGTAACGGCATTACAAAAAGCCCTGCAGTTTAATTGCGATGTTTATGCTGAACAATGGATCTACGGCAAAGAATATACCGTTGGCATACTGGCAAACGAAGCCTTGCCTGTTATTAGACTTGAAACCCCTAATACTTTCTATGATTTTGATGCAAAGTATTGCGCAAATACTACTCAATATCATTGTCCTTGCGGATTAACAGCGGAAAGAGAACAAGATTTAAAAGCTTTGGCGTTGAAAGCCTGCCTTGGTCTGGGAGTAAGTGGCTGGGCAAGAGTGGATGTGTTTATTGATGACAACGATTCGGCACAATTAATTGAAGTAAATACTGTACCAGGCATGACGGATCATAGTTTGGTGCCAATGGCTGCCAAATCCGCTGGAATAGAGTTCGACGAACTGGTCTGGCGTATCCTTGAAACCAGTGAGACAAAATAAAGTGAACACTTTCAAATTGATCGCGATGATTATTTTGATTTTGGCAGGAAGCTGGTGGAGCGTTCGTAATTTAAATTCGCAAAGTTTTTATTACAAACCTATTCGCTACGTGAAAATTGAAGGAGCTTTTCAGTACATAAGTAAAGATCGCTTGAAACAAGTGCTTAAACAGCAAATAAATCAGGGTTATTACCATGCAGATATGGATACGATTCATCATGCCATTAAGGCATTGCCTTTAGTGGATAAAGTAGATGTTAAACGGGTTTGGCCCGATGCGATTTATATCAAAATAAAAGAACATCGTCCTGTAGTGCGATGGGGTGACAATGCTTTGCTGAATAATCAGGGTGAAGTTTTAATTCCTGAAAATATTGATGAATTTAAAAACTTGCCTTTAATTAACGGACCTGAAGGACAGGAAAAGAAATTACTGGAAATTATGAAAGGTGTTTATATCGTCTTGAAAGATAAATCTTTGCAACTTGCTGAGTTCCATGTCAATGAAAGGCGAGCATGGAAAATCAAACTGGTAAGTGGACTGGAAATGAATTTAGGTCATAAGGCTCCCTTGGAAAATATGCAACGTTTTTTGAAAACCATGGATTTATTGGGAGCTGAACAAGTGGCTTTGATTGAAAGTGTAGATACCAGATATCCCAATGGTTTCGCTGTGACCTGGAGACAGGATATGAAAGAAATCGATTGGAAAGCAATCGCAGATAAAACAAAAACCTGATTAAAACGATTATCGAGTAAAACTAATGGCCAAAAAAACAGATAGAAATTTAATAGTAGGGTTAGACATCGGTACGACTAAGGTAGCTGCTATCGTTGGAGAATACCGTGGCGGAGATGAAATCGAAGTAATCGGAATAGGCACTGCTCCTTCCAAAGGTTTAAAAAAAGGCATAGTGGTTAATCTGGAATCGACAGTCCATTCTATTCAACGAGCAATAGAAGAGGCCGAATTAATGGCCGGCTGTCAGATTAAATCGGTATTTGCCGGCATAGCGGGCAGTCATATCAAAAGCCTGAATTCTCATGGCATCGTTGCCATTAAGGAAAAAGAGGTTACCCAGCATGACATAGATAGGGTAATTGATTCAGCACGAGCTGTAGCCATTCCGGCAGATCAGAAAATTTTGCACATTCTGCCTCAGGAATTTGTGATCGATCAACAGGAAGGCATTAAAGAACCCATCGGAATGTCCGGAATTAGACTGGAAGCCAAGGTGCATATGGTGACCAGCAGTGTTAGCGCTGAACAAAATATCGTCAAATGTATTCGCAAATGTGGTTTGGAAGTGGACGACATTGTCCTTGAGCAATTGGCATCCTGTTCGGCAGTGCTTACCGAAGATGAAAAAGATCTTGGTGTTTGTCTTATCGATATCGGCGGAGGAACAACCGATCTGGCAATTTTTTCTGAAGGGGCAATTAAGCATACTGCAGTTATTCCTATAGCAGGCGATCAGGTTACTAACGATATCGCAGTGGCGCTTCGAACACCAACTAAAAATGCTGAGGAAATCAAGCGTAAATATGCCTGTGCACTGACACAATTGGCTGATACGCAACAAATGATTGATGTGCCAAGCATTGGTGATCGTGAACCGCGCAAGATTTCAGCTCAAAATCTGGCTGAAATCGTAGAGCCTCGTTATGAAGAACTAATGCTGTTGGTGCAGGCAGAATTAAGAAGAAGTGGTTATGAAGATTTGATTGCTGCCGGAACAGTAATCACCGGAGGCAGTTCTCAAGTGCGTGGTTTAGTGGAATTGGCAGAGGAAATTTTCCATATGCCGGTAAGAATGGGCGTGCCGCTACATGTATCAGGTTTGACCGATGTGGCGCAAAACCCAATTTATTCAACCGCTGTTGGTTTGCTGGTTTACGGCAAGGATCATCACGGTCGATCGTTAGGTATGAATGACAACAGTTCGGGTGTGTTGTCAAAAATCAAAAACTGGTTTCAGGGTAATTTTTAATTTGAGTGGCTGGAGGGTGTAAAAATGAAATTTGAAATAATGGACAACAGCGGTAACGCAGTAATAAAAGTCATTGGTGTTGGCGGTGGCGGTGGTAATGCCGTAAATCACATGGTCGATACCGGTATAGATGGTGTGCAATTCATTTGCGCCAATACCGATGCTCAAGCCTTAAAGCAAATGAGTGTCGAAACTATTGTGCAGTTAGGAGTGGAATTAACCAAAGGTTTAGGGGCTGGCACCCGTCCTGAAGTTGGGAAAGCTGCAGCTGAAGAAAATCGTGATCGCATTCGTGAAGTCATGTCCGGAGCGGATATGGTATTTTTAACAGCAGGTATGGGAGGTGGAACCGGAACCGGCGCCATTACAGTTTTTGCTGAAGTAGCAAAGGAATTGGGTGTGCTGACGGTTGCTGTAGTCTCAAAACCATTTGATTTTGAAGGTACCAAGAAAAAAGCGGTTGCAGAATCCGGTTTAAGAGATCTGGAGAAACTGGTAGATTCCTTAATTATCATTCCTAACCAAAAATTATTACCTACACTTGGCAATAATCGTTCATTAGTAGAATCATTTAAAGTGGCTAACGACGTATTATTGGACGCAGTTCAAGGTATTACAGAACTGATTACTCATCCCGGCTTAATGAATGTAGATTTTGCCGATGTCAAAACTGTGATGTCTAATATGGGAAGCGCAATTATGGGAACCGGTGTAGCAACTGGTGAGAATCGCGCAAGACTGGCGGCTGAAAAAGCAATTGCCTGTCCATTATTAGAAGACATTAATTTACAGGGAGCGCGGGGTATTCTTGTTAATGTAACTTCCAATGGAGATTTGGGTCTGAACGAATTTGATGAAATTGGCAGTATTATGCACAATTTTGCATCTGACGACGCCGACATCAAAATTGGTATGGCTGTTAACGCAAATATGGGATGCGAGATTAAGGTAACTGTTGTCGCTACCGGCATGGGTGAAAAACTTAAAGCCAATAATTCTCCTATCAAACTGG
The DNA here is from genome assembly GCA_963741375.1 of uncultured Pseudomonadota bacterium. Classification (GTDB taxonomy): domain Bacteria; phylum Pseudomonadota; class Gammaproteobacteria; order Methylococcales; family Methylomonadaceae; genus Methylomonas. Next base: position 427 of record CAVUMJ010000264.1, on the reverse strand, counting down.
TTCAAAAAGTTGCAGCCGGTGAAGTCAATTATGACCAATTGGAAAAACCAACCGTTTTACGTCAACAGAAACAGGAGTCTGCACGTGAAACTCGCTTTGGTGCACAACACAGGAATGATATGGATTTGGAATATCTGGATGTGCCGGCGTTTTTAAGGCGTCAAGCGGATTAGGGTTTGTCAATTAAAAGTAAGGGGAGCAGCTATCAATGATATATGATAGACTCCCCTAATCTGTTTTCCTTTTATCGGTATTTCATGATTAAACAGCGTACTTTAAAAAACACTATTCGTGCCACTGGTGTTGGCTTACACACTGGCGACAAAGTCTATCTAACCTTACATCCTTCTGATCCAAATACCGGCATTCGCTTCCGGCGGGTTGACCTGGAAAATCCTGAGCAATACGTAACGAGCAAGCAACACAA
>CAVUMJ010000263.1:0-4773 GCA_963741375.1 uncultured Pseudomonadota bacterium | reverse complement strand
TTTGCCGGATGCCTATAACGAATTGATGGGCATTGCTCAAGCTACATTTGATGCCTGTAAAGCTTGGGATGAAGCAAATAAAAAATTTCTGGCCGCTACCGGCGGTGTAACACAGTAAGGAGTCTGACATGAGTGAATTTGTAACAGGAACAACATTTGGCGGCACCGTTTGGACTCCTTCGTACGTGACCAACTTAAATGCCCGTACCTGTATCGGTTGCGGCCGTTGTTTTAAAGTCTGTCCACGCGATGTTTTTGATCTTGTTGATAAGGGAGATGTGCTGGAAGCTGAAGATTTTGGCGACAATTATGCGGATTTTGAGGATGATGACGATATTACCCAGGTAATGACTTTAAAAAATCCAAGTGATTGTATTGGTTGTGAAGCTTGCTCTAAGGTATGTCCAAAAAGTTGTTTTACCCATGAACATAAATTGGCAGCCTGAGTTTTATGCAAATGGCGTAATTACTCATAGATTTCCAAGTTTGGCTTGGAATGCAAATATTCAGTAAAGTAAGTAGCTGTGTCGCCTGACTTATTTTACAGACGTAATCAATGAGCGCGTTCTCATTTCCATTTGACGTAAACCGACTAAAAGACTTTGAACCAAGGAGCAAGAAATGCCAAGACCCGATAAACACGTATTTGTATGCACTCAAAACCGTCCGCAAGGTCATCCCCGAGGTTCTTGTACAGCCAGCGGCTGTGCAGAAGTGATGAACGAATTCATGAACGAAATCCAAAATCGCAATTTGTTTGAAAAAATTGCCTTGACCAATACCGGTTGCATGGGCCCATGCATGCTGGGGCCAAGTGTATTGGTTTATCCGGAAGGCGTCATGTATGGCCGAGTGACTAAAGATGACGTTAAAACCATTATTGATAACCATTTGTTAGGTGGTAATCCGGTAGAAACGCTAATAGTGCCCGCCGAGGTCTGGTAGTCATGAATCTGCTTTCTGTTTTAGAGGAAAGGGTGCTTTTTAGCCCTTATATTCCGGATGATGTCAATCAACTGCTTCAAGCAGCTGTGGTCGCTAATCATGTCGACAGAGAGCGGGCGGAACAATTATTCAAACAAGCGCAACAACTCGACGATACTTGTCTGCAAACTCATTTTGCCTTATACAAATTTTATTTTTATCAGGGACGTTTGCAGGAAGCTGAAAGAGAAGTATTGGCTGGCTTGCAAGCCGCTGCTTTGCAAGGAGATTTTCCTGGCGATTATATGCAATTGGCTGAAAGCAAAGGCAAATGGGATATGTATGCCAGCGAAATCACCCTGTTTTATTTGTATACTCTGAAAGCTTTGGCGTTTATTAAATTGCGCCGGCAACAGGAGGCGGAGGCCGACTGCATTCTGATGCTATTACGTGAGTTGGATCCGGAAGATCGCTCCGGCGCCTCAGTCATTATGCAATTAGCGCAAGCAATCAACGAGGATTAAATATGGAAGATTCGGAAATTGCGCAACAGATTGCTGCAAAACAGGCATATGGTCAAGCTGTTTGTGACAATATGGCGCAATGTATTGCCAAATTAGGATTCCCGGAGGATGTCAACATCAAAATACCGCAATTTTCTGAAGCGGAATTTAGCTTGCTGACCGACCCTTATACGCAGAGCCGGGATTTGGTTGGTTATTGGTATGACGCCAACAAGCAACGTATAGGTCAGATTAAATTTAATTGCGAAGATGGTTTCTATGCAGAATATGATGTAGTGTTGCCGCATCCCCGTAAAAAAGGATTTTTTGTTGAAGCCATAAATGCCTGGGGCAAACAGGATAACATCAGATCAGAGGCAAAATTATTGGATATTCCCCAATAACCGGATTTATGAGCCATCCAAAACGAATTTATGAGTTGCTATTAGATTCTTGCAGTAGCCAGCAAACCGTAGAAAGTTTAACCATAGGCTTGGTATGGACGCTTTGTGTCAGTCATGATCAATCTGCCGGTTTGTCGATGAGTCCGGGAGTTGCAACCAGAATTTTGCCGTGGTCAGGTGCTTTGGCAGGTAAATCAGTCACGGAGTTGGCTTCCTGGATATTGGAATGGGAACCCTATAAAGCCACTATCGCCATGGCGGCAATCAACAGCTGCATCAACAATAGAGCGTTACCGGATTCCATCTCACTGGAAACAAGCGGTGATCAGCCGAATTTGGCAGTTTTTGATTTCTTTTTGCCGCTTTTACGAGATAAAAAAGTAGTGATTATCGGCCGCTATCCTGGCCTGGACCGTTACGAACAACAAATGCAGCTTAGCGTATTGGAGAGGGCGCCTGGAGATAAGGATCTACCGGATACCGCCTGCGAATATTTACTGCCGCAAGCGGATTGGGTTTTTTTAACGGCCAGTTCCATTCCTAATAAAACTTTTCCCCGGCTGGCGGAATTAGCAGCTGACGCCAAAACCGTATTAATGGGTCCCACCGTACCCTGGTTACCGCAACTAAGTGAATTTGGTATCGACTATCTGGCAGGCGTGGAAATCCATGATGTCAATACCTTAAAGCAAACAGTAGAGCAGGGCGGCGGAGTTAGGATTTTTTCACAAGGCCTGCGCTATCGTGTAGCAGAGCTTACTCCGGCAACCAGCCTGGAATGGCTGAAGTTGCAAATTGCAGATTGTGCAGCCGAGAAAAACAGCTTAACTACTGATATGGAAAACTGGTATAAAAGTGGATGTAGCAGCAGATTTCCGGCTTACCATCTGCTGGAGCAAGCCAATACCCGCCTATCCCGGCTGGATAGCAGTTTTAAGCAGCTGTGGGACAAGCATCTCGTCACAAATGTTTAAAACGGTTATTTTGTGTTAAGTGCATTCGAAAAACATCGTCTATTGTTGTACTACAAAGGCGATATCAGCGCCTTAACCATGTTCGCACAGCAAAGTAATGGCAGTGTGTGTTTTCCGAAAGCTTTGCCGGCTTTATCAACGGCTCTTGAAGAAGGTGAATCTCAAGTGAGCAAGGTTAGTCTTCACCCGGCTTCATTGGTCAATGCTGTTAACCTGATTTTGAATCTGGATAATGATTTACTCATAGTAGAACATGGGTTTTGCGAACAGGTCGATGCTCCAGGCGGTATTATTACAGTGCATATGGCTCGATTCAAACTGTTGGATCCTCCGCATAAGCTTATGTCTAGCCGGGCTTGTAAATTAAAAACCTTGCCGGAATTACGCGGCAGGCCTCCTGCGGAAATGGAATTACTACGCAGAGCCTATATACAGGTTATGGAGGGTTGAGATGTACGACTTTATGGATACATCTTACTCGGAAGACAATTTTGTCATAGACCCAAATCAGCCTTATATTCCTGAAGCTGCAGATTGCATGCGTTGTGGTATGTGTGTTAGCAACTGCCCGACTTTCCGGCTGTTTCAGATAGAAGAAGAATCGCCGCGTCGCCGTATCCGCACCATAAGCAAGTTGCTATTGGAAGACCGTCAACCGGATCAGCAAGAACGTCAACATTTGGATAGCTGTCTGCAATGCCGTGCCTGCGAAGTCGTCTGTCCAAGCCGGATGGCTTACGGTCAGTTGTTTGATCAAGCTAGAATAAAACTACAACCTCAACACAACTACCTGGCAAAATTTGGATTTCGGCTGATAGAAAACAAAACCCTGCGTACTGCATTGACGTCACTGATCAAGCTTTATCAAAAAATTGGTTTGCAAAAACTTTTACGGCAGACCGGTCTGTTGAAAAAACTGCATTTATCCGAGGCGGAGGCATTACTCAATCAACCTTTACAAAACCCTCTATCGGCAAATTATCCGCCTAAGATTGCTCAGCGCGGTAAAGTAGCCTTGTTTACCGGTTGTCTGGCAGAACAATTTGACGGTGATACCCTAACGGCAGCCATCAAAGTATTTAACGCCATTGGCTATGCAGTTGAAGTTCCTCCCCAACAAACCTGTTGCGGGGCTATTCATCAACATAATGGCTTATCTGCTCAACAATTCATTACAACAAATCTGGCTGTATTTACGGCTTTGCAGGTGGATGCCATCGTTTTTGCTGCTTCCGGTTGCGGCGCTATGTTAAGCGAATATCAAAGTCAAAATGCGCAGCACCTTGCGCAATTCCAGCAAGGTCTACACGATATTAATGAATTTTTACTGAAAAATTGGCCGGAAGATTTATTTTTAAAACCAGTCAGTCAGACAGTTGCAGTACACGAACCATGTAGTCAGCGTAATGTTCTCAAAAATTCGCAAGCTATATATGATTTATTGAAAAAAATACCCGATTTAAATGTAATGGCTTTGGAAGACAACCAGATTTGCTGTGGAGCTGGGGGAAGTTATATGTTAAGCCACTCCCAAAATGCTGCGGATTTGCGTAAACTTAAGCTTAAGGCTATCAGCATTGCTCAGGCTGATGAAGTGGTCAGCAGTAATTTTGGTTGTTCAATCTTTTTAAATGCGGCAGGTGCAAAATTGCGGCATCCTTTAGCATTATTGGCCAGACAATTGCCGGATTAAACATTTTCAGCCTGCCCGACTAAGGTTTCAGGTTGTAGACTTTGCAAAATTAAAACTTCAGCCGCAGCCTTGGGGCGGCTATTGCTCCTATACCTTTTTGCACCTGTTCCGGCTCTGAGAATGGTGTGATTAATAAGTGAACATGATTTGTCATAATACATAGGCATGAATCTGACAATCGTGTTTCTGACAAGCTGCTTGAGGCTTTTCCAGATAAAACAGGTAATCCGCATCACGACAGAAAATCTCAGAACGATTATTTCCTCGAACAATCA
>CAVUMJ010000262.1:0-3776 GCA_963741375.1 uncultured Pseudomonadota bacterium | reverse complement strand
CAGCAAATTATCCAGTTCCAGGGTTTCTACCAGATCAGTGTTCCAAATTAAGGATTGATCGTCTACACGCACATCAGCAAAAGAAGCGGCAATATCGGTTATTTGGTTCATGCCTTCCTGTAAGGTAGTCTCAGTCCTAAACACGGCGGCCTTGGTTTGCATGGTAGTTTGCATGTTCAGGCGAATTTCGGCTGTTTTAAGACTGCCCTTGGCATGACGGATTCTGTCGAATCTGGCGATGGCCTGATCACAGGCGTCTTTGGATAAGGGCTTAAGCGCAGCACCTGACGTCAACAGTTCTGCGCAACGCAAGGCGGCGGCCCGGCCAAAAACCACAATATCCAGCAAAGAGTTGGAACCCAGCCGATTAGCGCCGTGAACGGAGACGCAAGCTGTTTCGCCTATTGCCATTAAGCCCGGCACTACATGATCAGGGTTACCGTCTTTCAGCGTCACCACTTCGGCATGGTAGTTGGTGGGTATGCCGCCCATATTGTAGTGCACGGTCGGCAGCACCGGAATAGGCTCTTTATGTACGTCTACACCGGCAAAAATCCGCGCTGTTTCTGAAATGCCCGGCAAGCGCTGATGAACGACAGCCGGGTCAAGGTGTTCCAGATGCAAATGCACAAAGTCTTTTTTGGGGCCTATGCCTCTGCCTTGGTTAATTTCAACGGTAATGGCGCGGCTGACGACATCACGGGACGCCAGGTCTTGAGCATGAGGCGCGTATCGCAGCATGAAACGCTCGCCTTCCGAATTGGTTAAATACCCGCCTTCACCTCGCGCTCCTTCAGACATCAGACAGCCGGCTCCATAAATGCCGGTTGGGTGAAATTGCACAAATTCCATATCCTGAAGCGGTAAACCGGCTCTTAAGACCATGCCATTACCGTCACCGGTCACAGTGTGCGCGGAGGTGCAGGAGAAGTAAGTCCGACCATAGCCGCCCGTAGCCAGCACGGTTTGCTGGCCGCGGAATAAATGCAAAGCGCCGTCATCCAGAGACCAGGCCAGTACACCGTGACATTCATCATTGTCCATGATTAAATCAAGCACAATATATTCGACGAAGAATTCGGCTTTATGTTTTAGCGCTTGCTGGTAAAGTGTATGCAGAATAGCGTGACCCGTAACATCAGCAGCAGCACAGGTGCGTTGCGCCTGACCTTTGCCAAAATGCGTGGTCATGCCGCCAAAGGCGCGCTGATAAATTTTGCCGTCAGCGGTTCTGGAAAATGGCACGCCGTAGCGTTCAAGTTCGATTACTGCCGGAATGGCTTCACGGCACATATACTCAATAGCATCCTGATCACCCAGCCAGTCCGAGCCTTTGATGGTGTCGTACATATGAAAGCGCCAATCGTCCTCACCCATATTTCCTAATGCTGCGCTAATACCGCCTTGGGCAGCTACAGTATGGCTGCGGGTTGGGAAAACCTTGGAGAGACAAGCAGTTTTCAGACCTTTTTCAACCATGCCGAAAGTGGCTCTAAGGCCGGCGCCACCGGCGCCAACCACTATGACATCATATTGATGTTCAATAATATTGTAAGCTGTTGTCATAGTTTACCCGAGCAGAAAAATACGGAAAATCGATAGTAAGGCAATGATGCTTAAAAGTAAAAATGCCAGGTTAGTCCACAGAATGGCCTTATGTCTTAACGGAATATTAGAGACATAATCTTCAATGACTACTTGCACGCCTAATGCCGTGTGGTAAAACACGCCGGCAGTCCAAAGCGTAGCGCACAAACTGTTAAACGGATGAGCCAGCCAGTTAACCATTTCAGCATAAGGCGCGTGAATAGCTTTATTCAGAAAAACTAACAGCCACAGGGTTAATGGCGTCAACGCCACTGCGGTAAGCCGCTGCAAACGCCAATACAGTACCGGACAGCTTGGAGTAAAAAAAACTCCGGCCTTTTCAAGAAAGCTTTTACTATCCATATTTTGATCCTCAAACAAACAAGAAAGTCAGCAAGCTAAGCGCTACTGCTGTCAGCAATTCAAAAAGCGCGTATTTGTCCAGCGTGGCTTTTTCAAGGGTTTTACCAATGTCCCAAATTAAATGGCGGATGCCGTGCGTCAGGTGTAAGAACAAAGAAAAGATCAATCCTAAGCTCAGTAACTTGATGATCCACAAAGACATCAAAGATTGCATCGCCAGAAAATTTTGCTCGCCTGTGGCAATGGCTAATAACATATAAACAAAAAACAGCAAACCTGCCGATAAAAATACGCCGCTGATTCTGTGGCTGATGGAAATGATGCCGGTAATAGGCAAGCGATAAATTTGCAAATGCGGGGAAAGCGGTCTTTTATGGATAGTCATGACATTATTTTGTGGGCTAAAATTTTCCGGCGATGTTTCAACGCTCATTTATAGGGATAAACTCTCTTCTTTTAGGGCCTATATATAATTGCCGCGGTCTGCCGATTGGCGTGGAAGATTCTTCCATGATTTCCAGCCAGTGCGAAACCCAGCCGGCCGTACGGGCAATGGCAAACATTACAGTAAACATATTGATAGGGATGTTCAAAGCTTTATAAATGATTCCCGAATAAAAGTCGACATTGGGATAGAGTTTGCGTTCAATAAAATATTCATCTTTCAGCGCCTCTGCTTCCAAAACCAGGGCCAATTCAAAAAGGGGATCATTTTTGTTCAATTTACTCAATACTTCATAACAGGTTTTTCGGATGATGGCGGCACGCGGATCGTAATTTTTATAGACACGATGACCAAATCCGACCAGTCGAAAACTATCGGAGGAATCCTTGGCTTTAGCAATAAATTTAGGCACGTTTTCTGCGGTGCCGATTTGAGTCAGCATGTTCAATACCGCTTCATTGGCGCCGCCATGCAATGGTCCCCATAATGCAGCAATACCGGCTGCAATACAGGCGTATGGATTGGCGCCTGTACTGGCAACCAGTCTAACTGTGGAAGTGCTGGCGTTTTGTTCGTGATCTGCGTGTAAAATAAATAACAGGTTTAGAGCGTTGACCAGATAAGGTTCTATATAATGGTCATGATCAATAAAGTTTTGCGATGACCTGGAAAACATCATATTCAAAAAGTTTTCACAATAGCTTAAATCCATGCGCGGATAGACAAACGGCCTGCCTATGGAATGGCGGTAGGAAGCTGCAGCTATGGTAGGGATTTTGCCTATCAGGCGGGTGGCGCAAACCCGTCTGTGTTCGGGGTCCTTGATATTGAGTTCACTATGATAAAAAGCCGATAGCGAACCAACCACGCCTACCAGCATGGCCATAGGATGGGCGTCATAATGAAAGCCGTCAAAAAACTTTCTGAGGGATTCATGAATTTTAGCTCTGTCACTGATCTCGGCATCAAAACTGTGTAATTGTTTTTCGTTAGGCAGTTCGCCATTCAATAACAGATAAGCCACTTCCAAAAACTCGCATTTTTCGGCAAGCTGTTCTATAGGATAACCACGGTATAACAAAATACCTTTCTCACCGTCGATATAGGTAATTTTACTTTTGCAACTGGCTGTCACAGTAAAGCCAGGGTCAAAACTAAAACAGCCAAAATCTTTGTTCAGTGAGCGAAGGTCTGTGGTATCGGAGCCTAATGATCCTTTCAACAGAGGATATTCAACTTCTTTACCGCTGCCTGTATGCTTGATCAGCAATGAGTCATTTGACATGGTGTACCCGGTTTAAGTTTGTTTCCTAATGTTAAAGACAATTTACCACATAAAATGCCTTTTAGTCCAAATGCTTGCTAGGACAATGTAGACAAC
>CAVUMJ010000261.1:0-5154 GCA_963741375.1 uncultured Pseudomonadota bacterium | reverse complement strand
TAATAATGGAAATATAACTATGTCTGACATCCATCAAGCCCATACCGCATTAGGCGACGTCGCCGCGCGTACCCTATCGAATGCAACCAAAACCGTGCCCATGATGGGCACTATTACCCCGCGCTGGATAGTGCATCTGCTGCAATGGGTGCCGGTCGAAGCAGGTATTTACCGCGTCAACAAGGTTAAAAGCGAAACCAGTATCTCTGTTGATTGTTCCAGCCTTGACGAAAAAGATCTGCCTCAAACCTTTGTCGATTATGAAGAGTGGGGCCGCGAGTATCGTCTCAACGCAGTCAACACAGTGCTGGACGTGCATACCCGTGTCGCCGATTTGTACAGCAGTCCGCACAATCAGATTCATGAACAATTGCGCCTGACCATTGAGACCGTCAAAGAACGTCAGGAAAGCGAGTTAATCAATAACGCCGAATACGGACTGCTGAACAACGTTGCTCCGGCGCAGAAAGTCCAGCCGCGCACCGGCGTTCCGACACCGGACGATCTAGATGAACTAATTTCCAGAGTTTGGAAAGAACCGGGCTTTTTCCTGGCTCATCCAAGCGCAATTGCCGCCTTTGGACGTGAAGCGACTCGCCGTGGCGTTCCGCCACCAACTGTATCCTTGTTTGGTTCTCAGTTCCTGACCTGGCGGGGCTTGCCTTTGATTCCGACCGATAAGCTGGGGGTTGTTAACGGCAAAACCAATATTCTGTTGTTACGCACCGGCGAAAGCCGTCAAGGTGTGGTCGGACTTTACCAGCCGAATCTTACCGATGAGCTGAGCATGGGTCTGTCCGTACGTTTTATGGGCATCAACCATAAGGCGATTGCTTCCTATCTGGTATCGCTATACTGCTCACTGGCGGTGTTGACTGAGGACGCGCTAGGCGTACTTGAAAATGTCGAAGTAGGCAAATATCATGAGTACAAATAGTCTCGATTTATCCGGACTGGCGCAGCAAGCCCTTAGTGGCGGCAGCCCTGACATATCGGGACTGCCGGATATCGGCGAATTAAACCGTCTGGCCAGTCAGTATTTTTCTGAACTGCCAAATGGCGGCAATGTCTTCAGCCATGCGCCAGCCTTGACTGACCATCCGGCCCTTGTTAGGGCAGTTCCCGATAGCTTTGTTACTTTGCCTACCACGAATGAAGCGGCATTGTCTGCATTGGCCCGCCAAGGCTTTGGCTTGCCAGGTGAGACAGAGTTGAATAAGCTGGCTTCCGTTTCAGGCAATATACCTTTGAGCGGACCGGGAGTTGCTTCAAGCAGATCGTCGTTCTATTTTCTCAACGATCTGGTTGAACAGGGCCGCAACCCGCAATTGATCACATTCGGATCGGCGCATCCGCCCTTCGATGTGCATGCCGTTCGCCGCGATTTTCCGATTCTCCAGGAACGCGTCAACGGTTATCCGTTGGCTTGGCTGGACAACGCAGCAACCACGCAGAAACCGCAGGTGGTGATCGATAGGCTCTCCGAGTTTTACCGGCATGAAAACTCCAATATCCACCGTGCCGCGCATGAACTGGCGGCGCGGGCCACGGACGCCTATGAAGGCGCCCGGGATATAGTCACCCGCTTCATCAATGCATCTTCATCCAATGAAGTGGTGTTTGTGCGCGGTTCCACCGAAGCTATTAATCTGGTTGCGAAAAGCTGGGGCAAACAATACATAGGCGAAGACGACGAGATCATTATCAGCTGGCTGGAGCATCACGCCAACATCGTGCCTTGGCAGCAATTATGCGCCGAAACCGGTGCGGTATTGCGGGTGATTCCGGTCGACGATGATGGTCAGGTGATACTGGCGGAATATCAAAAGCTGCTGAACGGCCGTACCAAACTGGTGTCATTTACCCAAGTCTCCAATGCTTTGGGAACGGTGACTCCGGCCCGGGAGATGATCGCCATGGCGCATGGCGTCGGCGCTAAAGTCTTACTGGATGCTGCGCAATCGGTATCGCATTTGCGGGTTGATGTGCAGAGCCTGGATTGCGACTGGCTGGTGTTTTCCGGTCACAAAATCTTCGGCCCGACCGGAATCGGCGTGTTGTACGGTAAAGCCGAGCTGCTGGAAGCCACTCAGCCTTGGCAAGGCGGCGGCAACATGATAGATGATGTCACCTTTGAGAAAACCACCTACCAACCGGCGCCGGCCAAGTTCGAAGCCGGTACCGGCAATATCGCCGATGCGGTCGGTTTGGGGGCGGCCCTGGAATATCTAAGCAAGATTGGCATTGAGAATGTCGCCCGTTACGAGCACGAACTGCTGGTCTACGGGATGCATGCCTTGCAAGCCATCCCCGGTCTTAGACTAATCGGCACAGCTGCCGAGAAAACCAGCGTGATGTCCTTCGTGCTGGCAGGTCATAGCACTGTGGTGGTCGGCGCCGCCTTGAATAAAGCCGGTATCGCAGTGCGCGCCGGTCATCATTGCGCCCAACCAATCCTGCGTCGTTACGGCCTGGAAACTACTGTGCGGCCTTCGCTGGCGTTTTATAACACCTATGAGGAAATTGATAGACTGGTGGCTGTAGTGAAACGCTTACAGGGCAATTCAACGCATTTTGCGGTTTAATATGTTGCCTGTTTGTCCCGGTTTATCCCTGGCAGATAGGCAATAATTAAGTTGCTGTGACTGAGTCTGCCAGGCTGGTAAAAAAGACATCGCCCCGACTCCTTTGTGAGTCAAAATAAATCAGAAATATCTCAAAAAAACTGGCGGGAGAGGTTCCCGCCAGATGCACATCCTTGTCAATAAGTAAGGAGGAATATCCAATCCATGAAATTGAGCACATTAACAGTAACTAATGAAGTCGGTTTCAATAATAGTAGAATTTATTAATAATTAAAAACGATATAATTTGAATTATATATCTCAATATTAGATATTTGCGTCTGTAGTATCCAATCGTTGCCATAGGGTGTATTAGCGAAGCGTAATACGCCGGATGATCGAAGGCCAACATGCGGCGCAATACGGCTAGCGCCTATTGCGCCCTATGCCCTGTCGTGTCATGTAAATAGAACGGAAAAAAACTCGGAAGGAATAACTCTTGGCTCTCTATTCTCGGACAGCCTCCTAGGAGGCTGTCCGAGAATAGAAAACCTACTGCGGAAAAGCCCTTTTGGTCATATTTTCCGCGCATTTTCGTTCAATAGCGCAACTATTGTGCCTCAAATGCGCAAAAAATCTGACTCAAAATGGCTTTCCCTCGCTACGGTTCCTATTCTCGGACAGCCTCCTAGTAAATATACGCCGAATTTCTTCATGTGAAAGCATTCAGCAATAGCAATTCAACTAAGTAATAACGCTAAAATTAGCTTTTTAGAAATTAAATTTAAACGTTATCGACATTTTTAACTACAACATCCGGATTGCCCTGTCATCACCAGAATTTTGCCCGGGTATTGATATTGGCGGTCTCGCACCGATCCGGATTTTTCTTCCAATAACGGCGTTCTTCGTCTTCAAGTATGCGCTCCTGCTCATAATAGATTTTTTTAACGAAAACCGCATAATTTGATCCCACAAAATGCACATGTCTGCCGTGTTTGCCCCCCAGACAGGAAGCCAATAGCGGAATCCGTTCCACCGCTAAAAACTCCCTGATGAACTGCACATTGACATCACCGACGGTTTGCCCGTTATCCATATATTCCAGAGCTTTCAAGACATTGCCGCCGCCGAAACACTTGGCTTTCAGTTTAGCCCGATCCGCCCCCAGCCTAATCATCTGGCGGATGAGTTGCTGCATGGCAAAAATGCCGTAACGGCCCGCTTCTGATTTCAGTACCGGCGCACGATACACATGATGCCGATAAGCCAGTAGAAAATGATTCATGCCCATCACCCCATTAACGTCATCGAACAAACAGGTGGACACGCAAGAACCCAATAAGGTGGAAATGACCTCCGGTTCGCGAGCTACATAATATTCGCCGGGTTCAATAATGATGCGCCGGGTATGTTTAAAAGGCAGAGTTTTCATGGTTTTCGGTAAATCGACGGTTTAACGGAATGCACTTGATTTGTCACGCGATGCAAACTTTCCGAGTGGCCGACAAAAAAATAACCACCCGGATTCAGAGTCTCCAGCAGACGCTCCACTACCTGCTTTTTTGTGTCGTTATCGAAATAGATCAACACATTGCGCAGAAATATCACATCGAACTTACCAATTTCCCCGGGTATTTTGTCCATTAAATTAACCTGATGAAAAGTAACGCGCTTTCTTAATGAAGCATCGATACGAAAATAACCTTGCTGTGAACGCACCCCTTTCAAACAATACTTTTGCAAATATCTTTTGTCCATGTTATCCAGTCTGTCCAGGGTATAAACACCGGAACGGGCTTTTTTGAGCACATGGGTACTAATATCGGATGCAAAAACTTCCCATTCTCGAACGCCCATATTCTCAGCCATCAACATAGCCAGCGTATAAGCCTCTTCACCGGTTGAACTGGCCGCACTCCACACACGGAAATTTGAACCTCGCCAGGATTTCAGGATATTGTCCTGAAAAAATTCAAAGTGCTTGGGCTCTCTGAAAAAATAGGTTTCATTGGTGGTGAGAATATTCACCATCATTTGAAATTCTTCCTGATTAGCAGGACTGGTCGCTAATTGATAATAGTCCATATAATGACTAAGTCCATAATATTCCAGACGCCTGGCAAGACGGCAAGCCACCATCACGCTTTTTTCAGGCGCCAGCGAAATACCGGCATGCTGGTAGATCAGGCGGCTGAATAACTCAAACTCTTGAATACTGATAAGGCTAATATTAATAAAGACGTCCCACCGTTAGGATAAAGATAAATTTGATAATTTCAGCAAATTTTGATTATCATTCTATACTAAACTAGCAACTGATAGTGTCCACTATCTAATATTTCATGGAAACCTGATGATTCCTACCCTGAAAGGCGCGACTTGCGTCAGTAAATTAAACACTCTCGGCTTTTCACTCCTACCGGCCACCCTGGGTTCTGCTGGCAGTTTGCAAACCGGATTCAATCCCGTCAATACCGCTATTATCGTCATGCTTTCCATAACCGGATATTTTATCGGTTCCGGATCATATAACAAATTTCAGCATCTTCTTATTGAAAATAATCGGGCTGCACAATCCCATGAGGAG